>DASSGZ010000128.1:0-22689 GCA_035693165.1 Chloroflexia bacterium
GTTCTAGGAACTGGCGGCAAACCGGCCGGTGCCCGGCTGACTGGCGGCACCGCACCCAAGCGCGCTGTAGGGGCCGGTTGCAAACCGGCCTGCCGCCCACAGAATCACGCCGCCGCTTGCGCCCTGTAGGGGCCGGTTTCAAACCGGCCCGCGCCCGCGCTTACCCGAAGATGCTGCCCAGGCTCAACACCCCGAAGCCGAGGATGAGCAGCCCCGAGCCGCGGTTGACCCAGCGCATCGTCCGCAGGTCAAAGCGCGCCCGCAACAGGCTGACCGCGCCGCTGAGCACGACCCACCAGAGCGCCGACCCCAGGAACACGCCCAGCACCAGGCCCAGCGCCGCGCCCGCATCGGCCCCGGTCGCGCCCAGCCCCAGCCCGGCGAAGATGGCGGCGAAGGACAGAATAGTCAGCGGGTTGGTAATGGTCAGGAAGAACGTGGACACATAGGCGCCCGCCAGCCCGCCGCTGCCCGCGCGGGCCGCCTCCGTGGCCGGCGCCGCCAGGAAGGTGCGCACCCCCAGGTAGCACAAAAAGGCCCCGCCCAGGAGGCGGAGCCACATCTGCTGGCTGAGCAGGAAGCTGGAGACCACGGTCAGCCCGAAAGCCGCGACCGCGCCATAGGTCGCATCGGCGGTGGCGGCGCCCAGGCCCGAGGCCAGGCCCATGCCGCGCCCCGCGCTGAGCGTGCGCCGGATACAGAGCACGCCGATGGGCCCCACCGGGGCGGCAATGGACAGGCCGAGCAGCAGCCCGCGCAGTACAAAGATCGCATCCATAACGATCCTGTTATACGGCACGGGCCGCGTGCCCGCCATCCGGCGGCAGATGGAACCGGCTTACGGAATCCGCCGGAGCGGCGGCTACGCCTGCTTGCGGTTCTGCAAGTCCTGCTCGACGGTGGCGCGGTCGCCCTCGGCCTGCCCGGCAGTCGGCAGCCCGCCGCCGGTGGTGCCGCTCGCGCTGCTCGTACCCGGACCGGCCCCGGCCCCCTGCCCCGACTCACCGGGCACTTCGCCGCCGCGGCGCGGCCCTTCGGCCTGCCCCGCGGTCGGCAGCCCGCCGCCCGATCCGCCCTGCTGTTGCTGATTCGTGTCAGCCATCGCCCGTTTCCCCTTTCTGCCCGGCGGGCCGGTTTGCAACCGGCGCCCCACAGCACCTTTCGGCGCGAACCGGTTTGCAACCGGCCCCTACGCCACTAGCCGTTAACCACCTCGCCGCCGTTGGGGTGCAGGATCTGCCCGGCCATGTACGACGCATCGTCCGACGCCAGGAAGAGATAGCAGTTGGCGACCTCCTCCGGCTGCCCGGCCCGCTTCATAGGCACGTCGGCGCCGAACGTGGCGACCTCCTCCGCCGGGAAGGTGGACGGGATGAGCGGCGTCCAGATCGGGCCGGGCGCCACGCCGTTGACGCGGATGCCCTTCTCGATCAGGCCCTGCGATAGCGAGCGGGTAAAGGCCACGATGGCGCCCTTGGTCGCCGAGTAGTCGAGCAGTTTGGGGCTGCCTTTATAGGCCGTCACCGACGTGGTGTTGATGATGGCGCTGCCCGACTTCAGGTGCGGCAGGGCCGCCTTCACCATATAGAACATGGCGAAGATGTTGGTCTGGAACGTCTGCAGCAACTGCTCGGCGCTGATCTCCTCGATGCTGTCGCACGGGTGCTGCTCGGCGGCGTTGTTGACCAGGATGTCCAGCCGGCCCAGTTCGCGCACTGCCTGCTCGACGGCCTTGCGGCAGAAGTCCTCCTGGCCGATGTCCCCGGCAATCGCCACGCAGCGGCGGCCTTCGGCCTCCACCTGGCGCTGGGTGTCCTTCGCGTCCGCGTGCTCGTTGAGGTAGACAATCGCCACGTCGGCGCCTTCCTTGGCGAACAGGATGGCGACGGCCCGCCCGATGCCGCTGTCGCCGCCGGTGATCAGGGCCGCTTTCCCGCGCAACTTGCCGCTGCCCCGGTACTGCGGGTCTTCGGACACCGGCTGCGGCTGCATCTTCGACTCGATCCCCGGCTGGCGATCCTGGTGCTGCGCGGGGCGCTGTTGCGGTTGCTGTTTGTCCTGCTCCGCCATTCGTCGCTCCTTCTCGTGGGGGCAGCTAATCGCGGCAGGGCCGCCCCCATGCTAAACGTCGTGTGAAAAGTCGTCGCCCGCGCCGGAGTCCTCGTCCCCGGTCAGGGCGGCAAAGACCAGGCCGGTGACGCTGCCCCAGACCAGGTGGGCGACGATCATCAGCGCGTTGCGCTGGGCCGGGTGCTTGGTCGCCGGCTGCAAGATGCCCAGGGCCGGCAGCCAGCCCATGTAGCCGGTCACCCAGACCAGCAGGCCAAAGCCAATGCCGCGCGGCACGCTGGGCACCGGGATCAGCCTGGCGGCGACGCTGTAACTGGCCCCGCCCACCGCGCCGATGCCGAAGTGCAAGATGCCGGTGGCGATGGTCCGCTCCGGGTCGTCCAGGTGGCTGATCGCGCCCTTGTCGGCCATGACGCGCAGCGTCACCTGCTCCGGCGGCAGGGGATAGCGCAGGTGCTTGGGCAAGAGCCGCTGCATCCCGATCATTGCCACGGTCATGGGCACCGTCGCCACCAACCCGGCCAGCGCGCCTTTGGCGAGCCGGGCGGCGAAGCCCGGCCCGGCGCTCTCCGCATCCTCCCAGTCGTCCCAATCGTCCCAGACGGCCTCGGTGTCAAAGTCGGCGGGACCCACCGGCACCGACGCCCCGGCGTACGCGGCCAGGGGGTTCTCACCCGCCGGCGCGGCCTCGCCGCCCGGCGGCGGCCCGCTCACCCCCGGCTCTATTGCCGGCGAAAAATCCGCATCCTGCCCCGGTTCCATACTGCACTCCTGTTCCGTCACGCGCTGCCCCGCCCCGGCCCGGTGCCGGGCGGGCGCATGGCTGCTCTGGTCCGCCGTTGTTCCGGCAATTCCCGTGCCAGATAGCCCGCCGCGCCCCGAGCGGGCAGCCCGAGGCGTGGCACAAACCCTGCTACTATCCATCCCGACGTCTGACGCGAATCATGCCGCTCAAAATTCCAACACCCTATCCTGTCGGAGCGTCGAGGACCCTGATAATCCACCTTAATGCCCCCGATCATGCCGTCCCCCACATCGGGCAACTCAGAAAGGAGAACGAGGATGGCGGGTAAAGCAGAGCGCGGTTTTGCGTCGATGGATCCCAACAAACAGCGCGAAATCGCCAGCAAAGGCGGCCACGCAGCCCACGAACGCGGCACCGCGCACGAGTTCACCGCGGACGAAGCGCGCGAGGCCGGCCGCAAGGGCGGGCAAACGGTGAGCCGCAACCGCGAACACATGGCCGAGATTGGCCGCAAGGGCGGCGAAGCCGTCAGCCGCGACCGCCAGCACATGGCCGACATTGGCCGGGAGGGCGGCGAAAGCCGCCGCGGCACCGGCGAGCCCGGCGACAACCGCTGACGCCGTCCGCCGCCCCGGCGCGCCCGGCCCCCAGTCTGCCTGATCGCCCATTCTCCCCCGCCCCGGTGCGCGACTGTGCGCCGGGGCGGTGCTGTGCGTCCCGGCGCCGTCGCGCGACGGCCCCGTTGTCGAGCCTGCTTCACGCCGGGGGGACTGGTAATGGCATGGGCCGTGCTTATTTCAGCAAATGCCCCGTTGCCGCCGGGGCCACCGGGCAGCAGGATGCCGCAGGACCAGGAGGCCGGCATGGACCAGAACCCGAATGACGTGATCGGGCGCAAGCTTGTCCCCTTCATCCAGGACGCCTATGCGCTCGAACACCAGATCGTATCTACGCTGGAAGCGCACGCCGAGGAGGCGCGCGACTTTCCTGCGGTCCAGGCCAAGATCCTGGAGCACCTGGAACAGACCAAACAGCACCGCGACCGCATGGCCGCCCGGCTGGATGCCTATGGGCAGCGCCCATCCGCCGTCAAAGATGCCCTCAGCGGCGTGCTGGGCAACATGCTGGGGGCCGTGTCGGCCATGCGGCCCGACACGCTGGCCCGCAACGCCCGCGACGAGTACGTGACCGAGCATCTCGAAATCGCCGGCTACACGTTGTTGATCACCACGGCGCGCGCCCTGGGCGATGCCGCCACGGTGGAGGCCGCCGAGTTGAACCTGCGCGACGAGATCGCCATGCAGGCGTGGCTGCTCCAGCACCTGCCCGAAGTGTGTATCGAGGCGCTGCAAGAGGAGGGCGTGAACCTGCCGCCGGGTGCCTGGGAAGCCACGCAACCACCCTCCACCGGCCCCGGCGCTCCGCCCGCCGCGCGGTAGCCCGTCGTCAGCGTTGTAGGGGCCGGTTTCAAACCGGCCCAAGCGCCATTACGTTGTAGGGGCCGGTTTCAAACCGGCCCAAGCGCCATTGCGCTGTAGGGGCCGGTTTCAAACCGGCCCGCCGCCCAACGGAATCACGGACTGAAGGAGAACTCCCATATGCAACTGGAAGGTCGCGTCGCCTTGATCACCGGCGCCGGGTCGGGCATCGGCAAGGCCGCCGCGCTGCTGCTGGCCCGCGAGGGCGCCAAGATTGGCGTCCTCAGCCGCGGCGCCGATGAGGTTGAAACCGTCGCCAAGCAGATCGAGCAAGCGGGCGGCGCGGCCCTGCCGCTAGTCGCCGACATTTCGCAGCCCGGCGAGATGCAGCAGGCGGTCAAGCAACTGGCCGACCGCTGGGGCCGCATCGACATCGTCTTCGCCAACGCCGGCATCAACGGCGTCTGGGCGCCGCTGGAGGAACTCACACCCGAGGACTGGGACCACACGCTGAGCATCAATCTCAAGGGCACGTTCCTGACCGTGAAGTATGCCGTGCCCTATCTCAAGAAGCAGGGCGGCTCGGTGATCGTCACCGCGTCGGTTAACGGCACGCGCATCTTCAGCAACACCGGCGCGACCGCCTACTCCTGCTCGAAGGCCGGCCAGGTCGCCTTCACCAAGATGACGGCGCTGGAACTGGCCCCGGACAAGGTGCGCGTCAACGTCATCTGCCCCGGCGCCATCACCACGCAAATCGACGAGAACACCGAGAAGCGCGACCTGGAGGAGGTGCGCATTCCGGTCAAGTACCCGGAAGGCTCGCAGCCGCTCACCGGCGGCAACCCCGGCACAGCGGAGCAGGTGGCCCAACTGGTGCTCTTTCTGGCCTCGGACGCATCCAGCCACATCACCGGCACGGAAGTCTGGATCGACGGCGCCGAGTCGCTGCTGCGCGGCTAGGCGGGGCGGGCCGGTTTGCAACCGGCCCCTACAACGCAATGGCGACCGGCCGGTTTCAAACCGGCCCCTACAGCGGCAGATGGGGCGGGCCGGTTTCAAACCGGCCCCTACACGGCAGATCAGGTGGGCCGGTTTGAAGCCGGTCCCTACACAGGACAGAATCAGGGTGCCGGGCCGCGAACGGCATAGCAGCTACAGTAGAGGGAGCCAGGTATATGGCAGACATCGAATCGACACAACACGACGGCCTGAGCGATGTGAAGCGCTGGGTGGCCGTGGCCGCGGGCGGGGGCCTCACCATCTACGGCCTGTCGCGCCGCTCGCTGGGCGGCGTCGCGCTGGCCGTGGCGGGCGGCAGCCTGCTGGCGCGGGGCCTGCTCGGCGGCCAGGGGGGCGCGGACCCGGCGGATGACGAGTGGGAAACCGGGCGCGAACGCCGGCAGGCCGCCGCCCAGGAGGCCGGCGCGGTCCACGTCGAAAAAACGATCACCATCGAGAAATCGCCCGCCGAGTTATATCAGTTCTGGCGCGATTTCGAAAACCTGCCGCGCTTCATGGGCAACCTGGAATCGGTCACCACCATGGATGACGGGCGCTCGCGCTGGGTCGCCAGGGCGCCGCTGAGCAGCCACGTCGAGTGGGACGCCGAGGTGACCGCCGACGAGCCAAACCAGCGCATCGCCTGGTCGTCGGTGGCCGAGGCCGGCGTGCAGAACGCGGGCGAGGTGCGCTTCGTGCCCGCGCCGGGCGACCGCGGCACCGAGGTCCATGTCCGCCTCGATTACAAACCGCCGGGCGGCAAGGCCGGGGCCATGGTCGCCAAACTGTTCGGCGACGAACCCGGCCAGCAGGTCGGCGACGATTTGCGCCGCCTCAAGCAGATGCTCGAAGCCGGCGAAGTCGCCACCACCGCGGGCCAGCCGTCGGGTCGCCCGATCAAGTAGCCGCCCAGGTGCGCGTTGTAGGGGCCGGTTTGCAACCGGCCCGCGCTCGCCCGCAAACTTGATGGGCGGACGAATAGGGAGATTGCGCTGTGAAAGCTGTATGCTGGTGGGCCGCCAACGATGTCCGCGTGGACACCGTGCCCGACCCCAAGATCATCAACCCGCACGACGCCATCGTGCAGATCAGCTCGACGGCGATCTGCGGCTCGGACCTGCACCTCTACGACGGCTACATCCCGAGCATGCTCAAGGGCGATATTCTGGGCCACGAGTTCATGGGCGAGATCGTCGAGGTGGGAGCCGAGGTCCAGAACCTCAAGGTGGGCGACCGGGTGGTGGTGCCCTTCCCCATCTCCTGCGGCCAGTGCCACTACTGCCGCAAGGGGCTGTGGTCGCTGTGCGATAACACCAACCCCAAGGCCGCGCTGGCCGAGGGCCTGTACGGCTACTCGCCCGCGGGCATCTTCGGCTATTCGCACCTGCTGGGCGGCTATGCCGGGGGCCAGGCCGAATACGCGCGGGTGCCCTTCGCCGATGTCGGGCCGATCAAGGTCCCGGCGGGGCTGACCGACGAGCAGGTGCTGTTCCTGTCCGATATCTTCCCCACCGGGTGGATGGCCGCCGAGAATTGCGGCATCCAGCCGGGCGACGTGGTCGCCGTGTGGGGCTGCGGCCCGGTGGGCCAGTTCGCCATCAAGAGCGCCTACCTGCAGGGCGCCGAGCGGGTGATCGCTATCGACCGCGTCCCGGAGCGGCTGAAGCTGGCCGAGACGGCGGGCGGCGCCGAGGTGATCAACTATGTCGGCACCGACGTGGTCGAGGAGTTGAAGCAGCGCACCGGTGGCCGCGGCCCCGACGCTTGCATCGACGCGGTGGGCATGGAAGCCCACGGCACCGGCCCGCTGTGGTACTACGACCGGGTGGCCCAGGCCACGCGCATGGAGAGCGACCGGCCCCTGGTGCTGCGCGAGGCGATCCAGGCCTGCGGCAAGGGCGGCACCGTCTCGCTGGCCGGCGTCTATGGCGGGGTGGTCGATAAGATCCCCTTCGGCGCCGCCTTCAACAAGGGCCTGACCCTCAAGATGGGCCAGACCCACGTCCAGCGCTACCTGCAGCCGCTGCTCGACCGCATCGTGGCCGGGGACATCGACCCGTCGTTCGTCATCACCCACCGGCTGGCGCTCGACGAGGCACCGGAGGGCTACAAGATGTTCAAGGAAAAGGAAGACAACTGCATCAAGGTGGTGCTCAAGCCGTGAGGCCGGGCGCGCCACCGGAAAGGAGCTAGCGATGCCGGCAATACCGAGAATACCCCGCCTGTTACTGCTGGGGGGCGCGGCGGCCCTGGGGATGCGCGCCCTGCGCCAGGGGCGGCGCATTGATTTCCAGGACAAGGTAGTGCTCATCACCGGCGGATCGCGCGGCCTGGGCCTGGTGCTGGCGCGCACGTTCGCCCGCGAAGGCGCCCGCCTGGCGATCCTGGCCCGCGACGCCGCCGAGGTGCGCCGCGCCGAGGACGACCTGCGCGCCGAGGGCGCCGAGGTGCGCGGCTTCGCCTGCGATGTCCGCGACCAGCACCAGATCGACGAGACGATCCAGCGCATCATCGACCACTACGGGCGGCTCGACGTGCTGGTCAACGACGCCGGGGTGATCCAGGTCGGCCCGCTCGACCATATGACCGTGGCCGACTTCAAGGAGGCCATGGGCATCCACTTCTGGGGGCCGCTCTACACCATGCTGGCCGCCCGGCCCCACCTGCGCAAGGCCGGCCAGGGGCGCATCGTCAACATCGCCTCCATCGGCGGCAAAATCGCCGTGCCCCACCTGCTGCCCTACTCGGCCAGTAAGTTCGCGCTGGTCGGCCTATCCGACGGCATGCGCGCCGAGCTGGCGCGCGACGGCATCCGCGTCACCACCGTCTGCCCCGGCCTGATGCGCACCGGCTCGCCGCCCAACGCCTACTTCAAGGGCAACAACGACGCCGAGTATGCCTGGTTCACGGTCAGCGACTCCCTGCCGGTCACGTCCGTCGCCGCCGAGCACGCCGCCCGCCAGATCGTGGACGCCTGCCGCTACGGCGACCCCGAACTGACCATCTCGATCCAGGCCCAAGTCGTGGCGCGCGCCAACGCCCTCTTCCCCGGCCTGACCGGCGAGGTAATGACTGTGGTCAACCGCTTGCTGCCCGCGCCGCAGCCGGGCGCGGGCACAACGCGCAAGACCGGCTGGCAAAGCCGGTCGCCCGTAGCCCCCTCGCCGCTGACCCGCCTCTCCGACGAGGCCACCACGGCGAACAACGAGCTGGACGGCCACGCCCCGCTCGCGCAGTAGGCGACCAACCTAACCCCCCTGCCCCCCTTCCCGCCACGGGAAGGGGGGAATCGCCGGTGCGACGGAACGTCACTCCCCTCCCCGCGGCGGGGCGGGGCCGGGGGAGATGCGCAGCAGGTCGGGCGCCGGGATGCTTAATCGTCCATCCCATCGTAGGGGCCGGTTTCCAACCGGCCCGCAGCCTGCCCGTCCCGCATTGTAGGGGCCGGTTTCAAACCGGCCCGCCTTCTCATGCCATCACATCTTCCGAAAGGATCACCCGATGCCCGCGTCGAAGCCCGCGTCGCAAGGCGCCGCCAAGCCCACCAGGGCCAGAGCCAAGACCCCACGCAACAAGCAAGCCAAACTCCCCTCTCAAGACGCTCTGCGGGCCGCCTTACAACAATTCGGCCACGACCGTTTCCGGCCCGGCCAGGAACGCATCATCCACGACCTGCTGCGCGGGCGCGATGTGCTGGCCGTGCTGCCCACCGGTGCGGGCAAGTCGCTGGTCTACCAGTTGGCGGCGCAGTTCCTCGACGGCGTCACCCTGGTCGTCTCGCCCCTGATCGCGCTGATGAAGGACCAGGTGGAGACGATCAACGAGCAGGGCGTGGGCGCCAGCGTGATCAACAGCACCCAGGGCGAGGCCGAGGCCGAGGACGAACTGGACAAGGTCAAGCAGCACCAAACCCGGTTGCTCTACATCACCCCCGAACGGTTCCAGGACGAGGACTTCCTGGCCGATCTGGCGGGCACGCCAGTCGGGCTGTTCGTGGTCGACGAGGCGCACTGCGTGTCGGAGTGGGGGCATAGTTTCCGCCCGGCCTACCTGGGGCTGGCCGGGGCCGCCGAGCGCCTGGGCCGCCCGACCATGCTGGCGCTCACCGCCACCGCCACGCCCTGGATCCGCACCGAGATCATCGACCGCCTGGGGCTGCGCGATCCCGACCTGGTGGTCCGCGAGATCGACCGGCCCAACTTGTTCCTGGAAGTCCGGCGGCTGGAGACCGAGCACGAGGTGCGCCAGACGCTGCACGACCTCTTCCTGGGCGACGCGGAGGAGTATCCCGAAGATCTGGCCGGGCAGTTGCGCGCAGCGATGCAGGGCAGCGGCATTGTCTACACGGCGACCACCCGCGCCGCGCAGGAAACGGCGGACTGGCTCAACGGCTGGGGCATCCCCGCCGACTACTATCACGGCCAGCGCAAGAAGGCCGACCGCGACCGCGTGCAAGACGCCTTCATGGCCGGAGATTTGCGCGTCATCGCGGCGACCAACGCCTTCGGCATGGGCGTGGATAAGCCCGACGTGCGCTTTGTCGTCCACTGCGACATCCCCGGCAGCCTGGAAGCCTATTACCAGGAGGCGGGCCGGGCCGGGCGCGACGGCGCCTTCGCTCGCTGCACGCTGCTCTACCGGCCCGCCGACCTGGGTCAGGCCGCCTTCCTCTCCGGGGGCGGCCACCTCACGCCCGACGACATTGAGCAGGCGCGCGCCGGGCTGCGGGCGCAGCCGGAGGGCACCATCGAGGAACTGGCCGAGGCGACCGGCCTCAGCGCGGGCGACGCAGCGCGCGCCGTCACGCTGCTACGGCGGGCGGGTATCGTCGAGGAGAAGGAGGGCCGCGTCCGCCTGCTCGTTGCCGACTTCGACCCGGCCACCATCTCGCTGGAAGACGAGGAAAGCCGCCGCGCCTACGACCGCAGCCGCCTGGACATGATGCGCGGCTACGCCGAGACCGACGCCTGCCGCCGCCGCTATATCCTCAACTACTTCGGCGACGATTACCCGGAGGAGGCGTGCGGCCTGTGCGACAACGATGTGCGCCGCGCCGGGGAAGCGCCCGTCGTGGTGACGAAGGAGGCCGAGGTCGATCTGCCCTTCGCCCTGGGCGACCGCGTGGTCCACGCCAGCCTGGGCGAAGGCGTCGTCCAGCGCCTCACCGGCGCCGGCATCACCATCCTGTTCGACAAAGCCGGGTACAAGACCCTGGCCGCGGATGTGGTGCAGGACAACGGGCTGCTCAAGCCATTGGAATAGCCCACGCCGCCCGTCTTCGTAGCGGCGCCATGGGCTCCGCACCGCTGCGCGATCAATGGCGCCGCTACGGAAAATCGGGGAATTGAACCGGATTTCCAGCGCCCACCGGCCCGCGCCGCTTCCGGCTCAGAACGGCGGGCGCCCCTGGCGGTACGTGGCCTCGTCGCCCCAGTCGCCGCGCACGATGGCGTAGAGGTACATGTCCATCCAGCGGCCATGCAGGAACGTCACCTGGCGGTAGACGCCGTCGCGCTGCATACCCGCCGCCTCGGTCACGCGGCACGAGGGCGTGTTCTCCACGGCCACCGTGGCCTGGATGCGCGGCACCGGCATGGCGGCGAAGAGGTGGTTGATGAGCAGGCACGTCGCCTGCGTGGCGAGACCCCGGCGGCGGAACGCCGGATGCACCTGGTACCAGATCTCGAAGCCCTTGAAGAAATCGGCGTTGGTGAAGGGGTTCCAGTAGCCGATGGCGCCCATCGGCTCGCCGGTCTCCCGCCCGACGATGAGGAACATGCCGTCGTCGTGCCCGCCGCGCCGCCCGCCCAACACCTGCTCCCACGCGGCGCGCGTCTGCGGCCAGACGTTGTTGAACTCGCCCATGTAGGCCGGGTCGCTGAACCACTCGGCGATCAGGGGCGCGTCGGCTGCCGTCATCGCTTGCAGGCGGATGTTTTTGCCGATCAGCACGAGCTGTCTCCCGGCGGCGCGGCGGGCGCGGGAGCGGTCGGCGGGGCGGCGGGCTGGGCCAGGGCTTGCAACACGCGGCGCCGCGTGACCAATCCGACCAACTGCCCCTGCGCGTCGACCACGGGCAGTGCCTTGACGCCGTGCGTGACCATCAGGTGGATGGCGCCGGCCAGCGGCAGATCGGCGGGCGCGGTGGTCGCGGGCGCGGTCATCACGTCCCCGGCGCAAGCGTCCAACTCCAGCGACTCGGGCACCAGCGGCGCCCCGAAGCCCGCGCCCAGGTATTGCAACTGCCGCATCAGGGCCTGGACCAGCCGCCCGCGGGCCGGCGCGGCGCTGCGGCGCACGAGGTCGGCGGCGGTGATCATACCCAGCACGCGCCGGTCGCGCGGCCCGGCGATCACCACCACCCGGCGCGCACCCTGGCTGCCGACAAGCGTATCCACCACCTGCTCCACGTCCGTGTCCGGGGTCACGACGGGCACGTCGCGCAGCATCACGTCGCCCAGAGTGTGGGCGGCGGAGGGCGGCGGGCCGACCGGCTCCGGGCCGGGCACCGGCGTCACGTGGCCCGCGGCCTTGAGGATGTCGAGCCGACCCAGGATGCCGAGCAGCCGGCCCTGCGCATCCACCACGGGCAGCCGCTTGACGCCCTGCTGCACCATCAGCCGGGCCGCGTCGGCGATGGCGGCGTCGGGGCCGATGGTCGCCTGCGGGCGCACGCCCATCACATCGCGGACGGTCTTGCCGCCCGCGCGCACGGCGTCGACAATGGCGGCGAACCCGCTCTCGCCCTGTTGCTCGATCGCCTCCAGCACGTTCAACCGCAGGCCCAGACCCGGCGCGCGCAGCAGGTCGCCGTCCGTGACCATGCCCAGCACCCGGCGCTCGGCGTCCACCACCGGGAGGGCCTTGTACGGCTTGTTCACCAGCAGCGTCAGCAGGTCGGCCACCGGCATGTCGGGCGGCACGGCCATCACCTCGGTTTCCATGATCTCGCCGACCTTGCGCGGCGGCGGCCCGGCGGGCGCAGCCGGGGGATGCGGGTGGGGTGATTCAGACATTGGACAGCGGCGCTCCTTTCAGCGGATTTACCGGCTCGCCCGGCCCCGGCGCGGTGCTCCCGGCCCGACCTGCCCCAGCGCACGCCGGGCGCAGCACAGCGGCTACAGTTTTTACAACTACACCAGGGCCGCTAATTATACGCCCGCTCCCGCCCTATTCTTCGCAAACAAGTCCAGGTACCAATTATTGCAGCGCATGATATTACCCTTTGGATATTCAAAGTCTTCTTCCCCCCGGAGGGTAAACCCTGCTTTTTGGCAGATCGCGTTCGAGGGGCCATTGGCGACGGACGGAAAGGCGTGCAGGAACCGGTGTTTCCCTACCGCACGAGCCTGCTCCACCACCGCCACGGCTGCCCGGCCCGCAAAGCCCCGGCCCTGGTATTCCGGGAGCACAGACCACCCGGTCTCCCAAACAGGATGGCCGCGCCACTCAGTCTCCCAGTAGCCTATTGAGCCGACGGCGTGCCGATCAGAGCCGGACACTATCACAAACATCTCGCCCTTGCCGGATTCGCCGAGCCGGCAGTATCGCTCATGGCGCTTGCGGATTTGCTCCGGCGTCTCTGGTCCGCCAAGGTGCACCATCAGGGCCGGATCGCCGAGCAGGCGTTCCAACAGCGGAAGATCCCCATCGGACCAGGGCCGGATCTCGATGGTCGGTTTCTCGTGATCGCTCATGCGGCTCTCCTCTGTCCTCTAAAGACGCAGGCAGGCTTCGGCGGCCAGGTGGAAGAGCATCTCGCGGCTCGAATGAGTCGTCCAGTCGCGCGAGTCCCACTCGCTGCCGCTCAGGTCGTCGCCCGCATAGAGCAACTGGCCGAAGGGCACGCCGCGGAACTGGGCCACGGCGAAAAACGCCGCCGCTTCCATCTCCACCGTGACGCAGCCCTCATCCCGCCGCCGGGCGATCTTGGCCGCGGTCTCGCGGTAGATCGCGTCGGTGGTCCAGGTCCGAGCCGTCACGTAGGGCACGCCGTGCTCCTGCAAGACGGCAACGATGGCCGCCACCGCGGCGGCGCTCGCCGCCACCTCGCGGCCCGGCGTCAGGTAGTGGTACGAGGTGCCTTCGTCGCGCACGGCGGCGGTGGGCACGATGACGTGGCCCACGGCCACGTCGGGCGCCAGCACGCCCGCGCCGCCGCAGGCGATGAACTTGCGGCAGCCCAGCGCGATGGCCTCCTCCAGGAAGCCGGCGGCCAGCGGCGCGCCCACGCCGGGGTGCATGACGGCCAGGCGCCGCCCGGCGAAGCTGATCTCGTACAGCGGGTGCGCCCCGATCTCGGTGCGCAGCGTGTGCAGGGTGCGCGCCTTGTCCGCCGCGCACACGTCCTGGATCACATCGGCGAAGAAGCAGAGCACGCAATGCTCCGGTGCGTCGATGGGCCGGATGAGGCGGCGCGGCTCCAGAAACGCCTCCGGCGCCGGGTCAAACTCCAGGATGGGATAGGGTTGGTCCATGGGATTCCTTTCGCCGGCCCTGGGCAATCGGCCCCGCCGGTATGCGAATCGGGATGTGCTATAATCGGGCCATCGAGTGGCCGATCTCATTTTACACACAAAGGGGCGCTGCCATGCAACAGGTTGTCGGCATTTCCGAAATTGTGCTCTGGACGGCGGACAAGGCGAGGGCGCTCGCGTTCTACCGCGATCTCCTGGGGCTGGCGGTGATCTCACCGCCCGCACTCGCCAACACCTTCCTCAAAGTGGGCGACGGGCACACGGGCATCCCGCAGATGATCGTGCTGGTGCCCATGCCCGACGACGTGCGCGCTAAACCGCGCGGCTACCAATTGCACCACCTGGCGCTGGAACTGCCGGAGGCGGCCTTCGACGCTCAGCACGCCACGCTCACGGCGGCCGGCTACGCGCCCCGCCCCGGCAAGCACCCGGTCCTCGCCAGCCGCACGATGTACGTGGACGACCCCGACGGCAACGAGGTCGAGTTCATCTGCCGCGCCCCCGCGCCGTAAGCGAGCCGTCAGCGGTCAGCCGTCAGCCATCAGGAGATGTGGCGCGGCTGGGCGCTTGTCACAGAGTCTCGTCGTGGACCCGCACGAGACGAGATTCTTCGCTGCGCTCAGAGTTACACGGGCCACGTGACCGGTCACTGATGCCGTGAACATAATAGACGGTTAGGGGTGCCTGACGCCCTCCGGGATGGAGAGCACCAGGCACCCCTTCTTCATGCCCCCGCAAGCCGCGCGAGTCATCCCGCTTTTTATCCCGCTCCCCATCCCGCTTCTCCCTTCTGGTCCCACCGGGATTTTTGCTGCAATGCCTCATGAGGTTCTTCGGCTCCGGTGTTCGCTCCCGTCGCGGCGCCGGAGCCGGACCCACCGCTAACACCAAAGAGAACACAGTGCAAGAAAAAGGAGGCTCTCCGATGAAAACGCAATTGTGCTCGGGTTTGCTGGCGCTGGCGATCACCGTGTTCGCCCTGCCCTCCGTGAGTGCCGCGGGACCGTGCGATGGGACCAGCTCCATCGCGCAAGCGACCGGCGAGTACCGGCAGGTCTACGACCCGCGCTACGCGGCAGCGCAGCAGATCGCGGCGACGACCGAGGAATACCGCCAGTTCTACGACCCGCGCTATGCGGCAAGCCGGCAGATCGCACAGACCACCAGCGAGTACTGCGCGGGCAACCGCTAGCCGGGGGCGAAAGAGACACTAATGGCCGAAAAGTTGTGCTATACTGGACATGGGACAGAGTGAGCCAAGCAGCGGCCGTAGCAAACAGCGGAGCGCAGAGATGGACCCAAACCCCACTTTTGGGCAGTGGCTCAAGGCCCGGCGCCGGGCGCTCGACCTCACCCAGGACGCGCTGGCCGAGCGCGTCGGTTGCGCCGGGGAGACGATCCGCAAGGTCGAGGCCAACGGCATCCGCCCCTCGAAGCAACTCGCGGACCTGCTCGCCGGGCAACTCGACCTCACCGCCGACGAGCGGGCCGCGTTTGTCGCCTGGGCGCGCGGCAGCGGTGCCCCCGCCGTCCTGCTCGCGGCCACTCCGAGCGCGGCGCCGGCAGCCGTTCTGCATGGCGCCACGGCGGCACGAGTCCCCGCCCTGGCCCGCGTCCCGGCACAGGCTACCGCGGTGGTAGCGCCTGCCCCGCCAGCGAACGGCAACGACGGCAAACGCCCCAACCCCTACAAAGGGCTGCGCGCCTTCCAGGAGGCCGACGCGCCCGACTTCTTTGGCCGCGAGACGCTGACCGCCCATCTGCTGACCCGGCTGGCCGAAACGACCGAACTGGCCCGCTTCCTGGCGGTGGTCGGCCCGTCAGGCAGCGGTAAGTCGAGCGTGGTGCGCGCCGGCCTGCTGCCGGCCCTGCGCGCGGGTGCCGTGCCCGGCTCCGCCCGCTGGACCATCGTGGAGATGATCCCCGGCGCCCACCCGTTGGAAGAACTGGAAGCGGTGCTGCTGCGCGTGGCCGTCAACCCGCCCACGACGCTGCTCGACCAGTTGCAGGCCGACGAGCGCGGCCTGCTGCGCGCCGTCAAGCGCGTGCTGCCGCAGGACCCTGCCGTCGAGTTGCTGCTGGTGATCGACCAGTTCGAGGAGGTCTTCACGCTGCTCGACGACGAGCCGGCGCGGGTCCACTTCCTCGACAGCCTCTACGTGGCGATGGCCGACCCGAGCAGCCGCCTGCGCGCCGTCATCACCCTGCGCGCGGACTTCTACGACCGCCCGCTGCTCTATCCGCCGATGGCCGAGTTGTTACGCGCCCGTACCGAACTGGTGCCGCCCATGCCCGTGGAGGATCTGGAGCGGGCCATCGTGCGCCCGGCGGCGCGGGTGGGCGCCGGCCTGGAGCCGGAACTGGTGACGGCGATCATCGCGGATGTGGGCACCCAGCCGGGGGTGCTGCCGCTGGTGCAATACGCCTTGACCGAACTCTACGAGCGCACCGCCGGCCCCAACCTGGAGTTGGCGGCCTACCGGGCGAGCGGCAGCGTGCAGGGCGCGCTGGGCCGGCGGGCCGAAGAAATCTACGCCGCACTGGCCCCGGCAGAGCAGGAGGCGGCGCGGCAGCTTTTCCTGCGCCTGATCACACTGGGCGAAGGCGCCGAGGACACCCGGCGACGGGTGCGCCTGGCCGAAGTGGCCTCGCTGAGCCGCGAGCCGGGGCTGATGCAGCGGGTCGTCGAGCGCTTCGCCCGCTACCGGCTGCTCACGCTGGACCGCGACCCGGCGACCGGGGGCGCGACGGTGGAGGTGGCGCACGAGGCGCTGCTGCGTGCCTGGGACCGGCTGCGCGAGTGGCTGGACGCCAGCCGCAACGACCTGCGCCTGCAACGCCAACTGGGCGCGGCGGCAGGCGAATGGGCGCGCGCCGGGCAGGATGCCAGCTACCTGGCGACGGGGGCGCGGCTGGCGCAGTTCGAGGCGCTGGCGGGCTGGGGCAACCTGGCGCTGACCGCCGAGGAGCAGACCTACCTGGCGCGCAGCGTGGCCGAGCGGGAGCGGCAGGCCGCCGTCGAGCGCGCCCGCCAGGAGCAGGAATTAACCGCCGCGCGCCGCACGGCCACGGCGCTGCGCAGTGCCGCCGACCGCTTGCGGCTGCTGGTGACAGGTCTCGCCGTCTTCCTGCTGGTGGCCGCCGTCCTGACGGTGTTCGCCTTCAGCCAGCAGGCCGAAGCGAGCACGCAGCGCGAGCAGGCCCAGCAGAACGCCGCCGCCGCGCAGCACAGCGCTGCCACCGCCGTGGCGAACAAGAACGCCGCGGATAGCCAGCGCCAGCTCGCGGAAGCGAACCTTACCCGCTCGGAGGCGCTTCGCCTGGCCGGCGAAGCGAACCGGCTGCTGCAGACAGGGGATCCCAGCGACCTGGTGGCTTTGCTCGCACTGCGCTCGATGCAGACTCAGTACTCTCCGCAGGGCGACGCCGCGCTGGCCGCCGCGGCCCGCTTGCCGCAGACCCGGCGGATCTTTGCGGAGCATGACAACATCATCCACTCCGTCGCATTTGCACCGGACGGCAAGACTTTGCTCACGGCAAGCGAGGACGGCTCCGCGCGACTCTGGAATGTCCAGTCCAGCGTGAGTACGGGTGCCCTATCTACCAGCGCAATACCGGCCCAAGCGGGGTCGTTATGGGCAGCAGCCTATTCGCCCGATGGTCGCTTCGTGTTGCTTGGCGGCACAGACTACACGGCCATTCTCTGGGAGATCCGAACGGCCCAGGGTATTCGCCGCTTCCAGGGACATGGCGGCCCCGTGCTGAGCGTGGCCTTCTCACCCGACGGCAAGTACGCGCTGACCGGCAGCGGCGACAAGACGGCCCGGCTCTGGGACGTCCAATCCGGCCAGACCGTGCAGACCTTTACCGGCCATACAGGCGCTGTCAACCATGTCGCCTTCTCCCCGGATGGAAAGCTTGTCCTCACGGCCAGTGACGACACCACGGCCCGGCTCTGGGAGGTAGCCACCGGGCACGAGATACGGCGCTTTACCGGCCACACCGACAAGGTCAACGGCGCCGCCTTCGCGCCCGACGGCAAGACGATCCTGACCGGCAGCAGCGACGCCACGGCGCGGCTCTGGGATACGACGACCGGCCTGGAATTGGAGCGACTCACGGGCCACACGGCGGCGGTGGAAGGAGTCGCCTTCACGCCCGACGGACGCAGTGCGCTCACCGCGAGTGACGACAAGACGGCCCGCCTCTGGGATCTGCGGACAGGGCAGGAGGTACGGCGCTTCGCCGGCCATACCGCGGCCGTGCTTGCGGTCACCGTTTCCTTCGACGGCCAGTGGGTGCTGACAGGCAGCGCGGACAACACCGCGCGGCTCTGGGCCGCGCAGGAGCAGGCGGGACTGCCCCAATTCGTCGGCCATACCGCGCCTGTGGACGCGGCCGCCTTTTCACATAACGGCCAGTGGGTCGTCACAGGGAGTGACGATTACACCGCGCGGCTCTGGGACGCCGCCACGGGCCGGGAGGTGGGGCGCTTGTCAGGTCACACCGGTGCCGTAACTGCGCTCGCCTTCTCGCCGGACGACGCCCAGGTGCTCACCGGCAGCGCCGACACCACGGTCCGCCTATGGGACAGGGCCACCGGCATGCCGCTACGGACCTTCACCGGCCACACCGATCTGGTGAACAGCGTCGCTTTCTCGCCGGACGGAACCCAGATCGTGACAGGCGGCAATGATGCCTATGTCCGGCTATGGGATGCGCGCAGCGGGCGCCAGTTGTTCCCATTTTACTTCGGGGCCACGAGCGTGGACTTTTCGCCGGACGGTCACACCATCCGCGCCGGGGGCGGCACGACGGTCAAAGTCTGGGATACTCATACATATCGCGCGTTGCCCGACTTTGGGAATCTCATGACCGGGGCGAATTTCGGAAACATCAGTTCGCTCAGCGCCCTGGCCTTCTCCCCCGACCAGAAACATCTGGTGACCGGCACCACTGACGGCACCATGCGCCTATGGGATACCGCCACGCACAAGGAGATCCACCGCCTGGCAACCCATCTGGCCAAGATCAACCAGGTCGCCTTCTCGCCGGACGGGACGCTGGCGCTGGCCGCCGTTAACGATGGGACCGCCCGGCTCTGGGACGTGGCGACGGGCCAGGAGGTGCGCCGTCTCGCCGGGCACACCGCCGCCGTCACCGGCGCGGTCTTCTCGCCCGACGGCAAGCAGGTGCTCACCGGCAGCGCCGACCGCACGGCCCGGCTCTGGTACACCGACTACCACGACACCATGCGCCGGCTCTGCGCCGCCTTACCCCGCGACTTCACCGCCGACGAGCGCACCCAGTACAACATCCCCGACACCAGGCCGACCTGCCCGTAGCCCGCCCGCTGCGGCGCGGCGGATTTGTCACTCTGAGCGCAGCGAAGAGTCTCGTCTTGTATCCCAACGAGACGGAGATTCTTCGCTCCGCTCAGAATGACAATACTCTGCGTTCTCTGCGTCTCCGCGGTGAATTCCGCGTCAGTGCCCCCGGATCCAGGCGGCGATATCGGACACCACGTCCGGGGCGACGTGCCCGGCGTGTTCGTAGTCGGACGGCGTGCCTTTGGTCGGGTCCTGGCTGGGCATGAACAGGTGGTAGAGGCCCGGATAGGTCTTGAAGGCGACGTTATCGCGCCCAGCTAACGCATCCTGCCAGCCCTGCATGTCCTGCGCCGTCACCTGGTAGTCGGTGCTGCCGCGCAGGATAAGCATCGGCTGGGGCAGCGTGGCGGCGACCTCGGCCGGGTGGTAGTCGCGCAGGTCGAGCCAGTAGGACGCGGGCACGCCGAGCGGCAACTCGCTCGCCGGGGTGTCCGGCGACAGGTTGGGGTCCTTCACGCGGGCCACCTGTTGCTTGATCTGGGCCAACTGCTGCTGCGCGGCCTGGCCGTTCGCGCCGCCCAGCGAGGCGATATAGGTGTATTGCTCCAGAATGGAGTCTTCGAGGGGCTGGGTCGGGCCGGCCAGGATGATCAGCCCGGCGATCTGCGGGTCGGCCTGGGCGATGCGCGGCGCCAGCATGCCGCCCAGGCTGTGGCCCAGCAGGAACACGCGCTTGGCGTCCACGCCCGGCGTCTGCCGCAGCAGCGCCAGCGCGGCCACGGCGTCGTCGATCACTTCTTCCTTCACGGTGATATTGGGGATGGCGGCCCGGATCGGGTCCACCTTGGTGCGCTTGTCGTAGCGCAACACGGCGATGCCCGCCGAGGCCAGCCCCCCGGCCAGGTCACGGAACGGCTTGTTCGGCCCGATCGTCTCGTCCTGGTCCTGCGGCCCCGACCCGGCCACCAGCACCACGCCGGGGAACGGCCCGTCGCCCTTGGGCATGCTCAGCGTGCCGGGCAACGTCCAGTCGCCGCTATGGACCTCGATTGCCGTGTCGGTGAAGCGGTCGGGCTGCACGTAGGCGCCCGGCGTGGTCGTCGGCGCGGCCACCGTCGGCCTGCCGGACGCCGCCGGGGCGAAGAACAGCCCGGCCACCTGCCCCTGGGCGTCGAAGACAATCTTGATGTCGATGGGCTGCTTCTCGAAGGCCGTGGTGACATAGACCGCGTCGTACTGCTGGACGCGCTCAGTGCGTGTGCCCAGCACCTGCTGGAAAGCGCCCGCCTGCAACTCCAGCGTGGCCCAGATGTCGCGCAGCTTATCGGCGGGCAGTTGGGCCTTCATGGTCGAGTCGAAACGGCTCTCCGCCGCGTCGAACTGTCCGGCGTGCAGATCGGCCACGAGTTGTTGGGCGGCGGCGACACGGTCGGTGCCGGCGGGGGCGGGGGTCGCGCCCGCGGACGGGGTGGCCGGCGGCGCCGCCGGTGGGGTGGCGGTGGGCGGCGCGGGCGTGGGCGCCTGGTCTCCGCACGCCGCCAGCATCAGGGCCAGCAGACCCAGCAACAGTCCATGACTTCCGCGCCTCATATCGCCGCCTCGCTCTTCTCTCGCTCCCCACGAGTTGTCGCACATCACTAATACAATCATACACCAATCGCGCGATCTGTCAATGCGACTTTGGACGGACCACGCGCCGCCCGCTATCTAACCCTACGACAGATACAGCGGGTGTGATGCAGACGGATCGCTTAACCGGGATGCTGCGGCTGGGGCGACGGGCGCGATCAATCGCGCCGCTACGAATGAGGGCCATGTGTTGGTCGTGCCGGCGGCCTAGTGCAGCTTCTAGGCATCTGATGTGTGTAGCGGCGCGATTGATCGCGCCCGTACTCGTTTGTCGTCAGCGTGTTTTGTCCCCAACAGGTGGCTGGAAGCTGCACTGGCCGGCGCGGCAGTGCGCTTGTGCGACCGGCAGTATGCGCCTACCCGGCCTGTTTGCGGGCGGGCGCCGAGGATCGCGGCGCGGCTTCCTGGGCAAGGCGTTCCATGATCCACATGCGGATCAGCGTTTGATAGCCGATGCCTCGCGCGTGCGCGATCTGCTTCAAGTCCGCAATTGTTTCCGGCGGCAGGCGCAGCGAGATCAGCGTTTTGCGCGGGCGCGCATCGACAAATTGCATATCGACGGGCGTCGTTTCGTCGAAGAAATCGGCAGCACTGTGGGTGTCCCAGAACTCCGCTTCTTCCTGTTCGGTCTGAAATTCGGGTCTCTTGGGCATGGCAAGCACCTACACGATTCTCGTACTTGAATCTACGATATCAGTCCGCCACCTTCGTGCCGCAGTTGCCGCAGAAGCGGCCCTCGACCGGGGTGCCGCAGTGGGGGCAGATGATCGGTTCGGGGGGCGCCAGGCGTTGGCCGCAGTTGGTGCAGAAGGCGAATTTGGCGGGCACGGTGGCGTGGCAGTGCGGGCAGGTGGTGCGGTCTTCCGCTGTGGCGGCGGCGGGCCGGGCGCCGCGGTCCTCGCCGCGCGGGGCCGTGGCGGGCGGGCGCTGCTTGGGGCGATCATCCTTGCAGTAGCCGCTGCGGGCGTCGTACTCCGCCGGGCAGACGAACATGTGGCAGGTGGGGCACTCGTGCAGGAACTCGCGCACCTGGTCCCACGCCCCGCGCACCTGGTCCAGGCTGAGCGTGCGCTGGTAACGCGGGTCTTCGAGGTTCCCGGCGATGGCGTCGCCGACGACAGGGATCTCGCGCAGCAGGCCCTCGATGGCCGAGCGCCCGATCACCTGCACGCTGCCGGCATCGACCGCCGGCTCGGTGCGAAAGTCGCGGCCACACTTATCGCAATAGAAGACGGCATAAGGGCCGGCGCCGTCATTTTGCACATCGTAACGGGGCAAACGCATTTCCCGCAAACTCCTCTCGGAATGGATCTCGCCCCAGTATACGCAAGCGCTCCGGCAGCGTCAATCTCACCGCCGAGACGCAGAGGACGCCGAGATTCTTAGGATCAGGTTCTTTTTGGATCGCTTTATGCAGGACAGACAGCTAACCTTGCTTTCTTTAACCCGATCGAAATCTCGGCGTCCTCTGCGTCTCGGCGGTGCAAAAGGAGCCGGGTCCAGCGGTTGACACGGCGCGCGCCGGGGTGGTACGCTTGCGGGTACGGATTGTTGGGATTCTTGGTGGAGACTAGAGGAGGCGACGACCATGGAATTGAGCGGCAAGCGGATTGCCATCCTGACGGAAGACTATTTCGACGAGCAGGAGTTCATCTACGCCAACCTGCGCCTGCGCGAAGCCGGCGCGACCGTGACCATCGTGGCGCCGAAGGGCGGCACAGAGTACCACAGCAAGGTCGGCTGGGCGAACCGGTCGGACAAGGCGGCGAGCGACGTGCAGGCCGCGGATTTCGACGCCGTGGTCGTCCCCGGCGGCTATGCGCCCGACCGCATGCGGCGCGACCCGGCCATGGTGCGCCTGGTGCGCGACGCGGTCGCGGAGGGCAAGATCGTCGCCGCCATCTGCCACGCCGGGTGGATCCTGGTCACGGCGGATGTGCTGCGCGGGCGCACCGTTACCGGCTTCTTCAGCCTGGAGCCCGAGTTGCGCGGTGCGGGCGCCGAGTACGTGGACCGCG
>DASSGZ010000129.1:0-2772 GCA_035693165.1 Chloroflexia bacterium
CAGTCGAGAAGTTACAGACCCCGCGGCGATGCTACTGCGCCCAACGTCAGCCTGCCACCGGCGCGCACGATCCGCACGGCCTTGGCAGAGCTACAGGCCATCGCCATGTACCTCGTACTACATATCCCGTGAGGTTAACAACAAAGAGTAAGCCACATTCAGGCCAGCCGGCATACTCCTGCAACTAGGTGCTAAGACCCGGCTTGATAGGGAATGCCCGTGACAAGCGCGAAAGCGTCGCACCACTCGCGCACGAAGCGTTCGATATTGAAGCGCGCCAGCGCCGTGCGGCGCGCGCCCTCGCCCAGCCGGAGCGCCTCATCCGGGTCGGCCAGCAAGCGCCGCATTTGCGCGATCAGCGGCTCGATCCGGGTGTCGCTGTAGCCGTTGACGCCGTTCTCGATCACGGTGGCCGCCTCCGTCGTGGCGAAGGCGATCACCGGCATACCCGCCATCATCGCCTCGCACAGTGACAGCCCCAGGCTGGTGTAGCGCACCGGGTGGAAGTAGAAGCGATAGCGCGCTGCGAATTGCCACAGGCTGAAGAGGTTGATCTCGCCCAGCCCGCCCTCCACCTGGCCGGCCTCCAGCCCCAGCAGGTCGAGCGGCACCTCCTGGCGGGCGCGGGCGAAGAGGTCGGCCCCGGCCCGGCGACCGCGCGCAGCCAGGCCGTTGATCGTCACGATCCCCCGTGGCACCTCGCCGCTATAGCGCGCATCCTCGGCCACGACGACCCCGTGTTCGATCACGCGGGTGGGGGTGCGGCCGCTGTCCCACATCAGGTCGTTGAAGGGCGTGACATGGATCAAGAGCATCTCGGGGTCGTTCACCGGGTGACGCTGATCGACCGGGTGCCGGCGAGGCGGGTCGTGCTCGACAAACAGCCGGGGCAGGCGCCGCTGGTCGGGCGAGAGGATGTCATACTGGTGTTCCAGGTAGTTGGCGTGGGACTGGAACAGGATGCAGTCGAACTGGGCGTGGCGCACCTCGGCGGCGGGTATCTCGCGCACGGTGTCGGGCCAGTTGGACGAGCCCATGCGCCCGCCGTAGCCGCCGGGGCGGGCCGGATCCAGCGGCAGGTAGATCTCGTGGGGGATGTAGCTCAAGTAGGTGAGGTAGCTGGAGTGGACGTGCCAGGTCAAGATGCGTAACGGGCGCATGGCTGCTGGGGGTGCTCCTTTCGTACACGTATCCGCCGGGGGGCCACGCCGCTAGGGCGGCCGGTGCCGCCTACCAGCGGCCCGGCCGGCAAGGCTCGGCCGCGGGCGTTGCGGATGGGCCACGCAAGAACAGGGCCGCGGGCTCACGGTCCCGGCGG
This sequence comes from Chloroflexia bacterium, assembly GCA_035693165.1. Lineage (GTDB taxonomy): Bacteria > Chloroflexota > Chloroflexia > QHBQ01 > JAICKM01 > JAICKM01. The sequence goes on from DASSGZ010000129.1 coordinate 1,319, forward strand.
CGAAACCGGCGTGCGGAAGTTATGGTATGATAGAGCTAGCCAACACCAGGGAAGCGCTGCGCAGGCGCGAAGTCCGCGGCATTTAGCGGATCTTGCTTGCGGGCCTTGCCCTGATGTCCATCATGATCACTGTACAAGGGAGATCTCGCCTGCTTGGAAGCCTCTACCACCTCCGTTGTTCCCGGCGTCACATCCGAGGCCAAAGCGCGATCCATCACGCGCCTGGCTGCCTGGGTTACCGGCGCCGCCCTCGCCGCCGCCGCGTTGCTGCTCTATGCCGTTACCGCGGCCCCCACCATTACCTTTACCGACAGCGGCGAATTGGTGACGGCGGCCTGGACCGCCAGCATCGCCCACCCCCCTGGGTATCCGCTCTATACGCTGTTGGGCTGGCTGTGGATTCACCTGCCGCTGGGCACCGACCCGGCGTGGCGGATGAATCTCCTCTCGGCCCTGTTTGGCGCGGTAGCCGTAGGATTGTTTTACGGCTGGGTACGCGATACCTTCGCCGCGCCGCCTGTCACCCCGGCGGCGGCCACGACGCCGGGGCGGCCGCGCGGGCGGCAGGTTCCGCCCGCGAGTGCCGCGGCGACTGTGTCGCGTGCGCCGGCCCAGGCCCGGCGCGGAGCGCGCGGCGCCCAGGGCGCCGCGCCCGCGCCGCGCAAAAGCCCGCCGGCGGCTGCCTCCCCGGCCCCGACCCCGAACCGCCCGCCCGCGCCGGGCGCCGCGCCGGAGCCGGCGGTCCCCTGGGCCGCGACCGCGGGGGCCCTGGCGGGCGCGGGCTTGCTCGCCGTCTCGCTCACCTTTTGGAACTGGGCCACGCAGGCCAAGTTCTATGGCCTCCATTATATCTTCGTGGTCGCCCTGTTCTGGTTGGGCTGGCGCGCCCACCGGGCCTTGCGCGCGGAAACCGCCGGCGGCGACGCGCCCGGCACGTCCTGGGCCCCCCGTACGTGGTCGCCCGCCACGCGCCTGCTGCACGCGATCGTCGCGGTCACCGGGCTGGCGCTGACTAATCACTTCCAGACCTTCCTCGTGCTGCCGGGCATCGCCGTCCTGGTGGTCACGGGCCTGCGCACCCTGCCCGCGATCCGGCAGCGGTTGCTGCGCTACACTCCCACCCTGGTGCCGGCGGGCCTGGTGCCGCTGATGCTGTATCTCTATTTGCCGATCCGCGCCGGCATGCAGCCCTTGTTTGCCTGGGGGCAGCCGACGACCCTGCCCGCTTTCTGGCGCCAGGTGACGGCCCAGAATTATCAGCACCTGTTCAGCAGCGGCAACCTCGGCACCCATCTGGTCGATGCCGGCGTCTATGCGGCCAACCAGTTTGGCCCCATCCTGAGTTTGCTGCTCCTGGTGCCGCTGGCCGCGGGCGTGCGCTACCTCTGGGGCGCGCACCGCAGCCTCCTGCTGGCGACCGGGGGGACGGCCGTCCTGAGTTTGCTGGTCGATGT
>DASSGZ010000130.1:0-2720 GCA_035693165.1 Chloroflexia bacterium
TGCTCGCTGCACTGCGTCCCGCCCACCGCCACCGCGACCGATACGCCGGTGCCGGCCACGGCCACGCGCACGGCGGTACGCACGGCGACCGCTACGCGCACACCGACGCGCACGCCGACCCGCACCCCCGTGCCGCCGACCGATACGCCGACCGCGACCCCGGTGCCGCCGACGAATACGGCCACGGCGACGAACACACCGGCGAACACGGCCACGCGCACGCCGACGCGCACCCCCACGCGCACCCCCACGCGCACCGTCGTGCCGCCGACCAGCACGCCCACGCCGTGCAGCGGGGACAACCCCTGCGCCTGGATCAAGAGTCCGGGCTACTGGGCCAACCAGCACCCCGGCGTGACCGATGCCCAGTTCCAGAGCTTCCTGGATCAGACTGACTTCGCGCCCATCACCATCAGCCAGGCGCAATGCTACCTGAGCCCGAGTTGCAGCCACGACATGCCGCGGCGCGCCATCCTGGCCGCTGAACTCAATGTCGCGGCGGACCCGCGGCTGGGCCTGAGCATCTACCACCTGGCCGGTAGCAGCGTCGACGGCTGGACCGTGAACGCGATCCTCGCCCAGGCCTATGCGCTCTACCACAACGGCCAGGCGCTGCCCGCCGACCTGGCGAACGCCGTGGGCTACCTCAGCGGCGGCGCGCTGGGCGACGGCGGCAGCGGCGAGGGCCAGCCGCCATCCAACTGCCGCCTGCAGGCGCCCTGCACCACGCCGATCCCGGCCACGGCGACGCGAACCACCGCGCCCGCCACGGCCACGCGCACGGCGGCCACCACCGGCACCCCCACCCGCACCCCGACGCGCACCGCCGTCCCGGCGGGCACGGCGACGCGCACGGCCACGCCGACCAATACCCCGGCGGCGGGTGCCTGCGTGGAGAATCCGCTCGGCCCGGCAGCCGGCTTCAACCTCTTCGTCCTGGGCGATGTCACCCAGAGCGGGTCGGATACCGAGGGCCGCATGGCCGCCGGCGGCACCGCGCGGCTGACCAACTACTCCGTGGGCGATCGGCTGCCCAACTCGCGCGGCACCCGCGACGACCTGATTGTCGGCGGCAACCTGACGTTCAACAGCGGCCAGGTGAGCAACGGCAACGTGGTCTATGGCGGGACGGGCACGCTGACCAACGTGGGCCTGCCCAACGGCACGGCCCGCCGCGGCACTGTGATCGACTTCGCCGCCGCGGGCCAGACCCTGCGCGCCAACGCCGCCGCCCTGGCCGGGTACGCGGCCAACGGCAGCACCAGCGTGCAGTACAACCAGATCACGCTGACGGGCACCGACCCGCAGGTGAACATCTTCACCGTCTCCGGCGCCGGCCTGGCCTCGGCCACCGGCGTTACAGTGCGGGTGCAGGCGAATTCGCTGGTGCTGGTCAACATCAACGGCACGGCGGACCGCATGCAGAACTTCGGGTTCTCGATCAACGGCACCGACCGCACGCATATCCTGTACAACTTCTACCAGGCCACGAGCCTGACCCTGTCGGGCATCGGGGTCGAGGGTAGCGTCCTGGCGCCGAACGCGGCGGTGACGTTCAACAGCGGCCAGCTTAACGGCACGCTGGTGGCGGCCTCGCTGACCGGCGGCGGCCAGAACAATCTCGCCTTACTGGATACCTGCGTGCCGTAGGGGCGCGCGGACACGCAGGCAGGGGCTACGCTCGCCAACGGCGCCGGGCGTGGCCCCTGTTTTTGTGCGCGCGTGCGGCGGGCCGGTGGATTTGAACGCCTGCGGAATGGGCGTGATATAATAATACGAGTAGCACCGGCGTTCGCACCCACCTACCGAGGAGACGCCATGCCCGAACCGGCTGGTCCAGCCCGCTTCGCGCTCATCGAAGATCTCGATTCGCCCGCGCCCGGCCCGGCGTATCGGGAGTCGCGCCGGGAATGGCTGATCGGGATGCTGCTGGTCGTCGCCATCTGCGGCTTTGGCGGCTGGCAGTGGTGGGAGCAGCAGACGCGGCTCACCGCCTACCAGGCGGGCGGGCGCGCGGCGGCCGCGCGCGATTGGGATGCCGCCCGCGCCGCCTACAGCGCGGCGGGCAGCTACGCCAACGCGCCGGCCCTGGCCGCCGATGCCGCCCACCAGGTCGCCGAGCGCGACCGGCTCTATGGCGCCGTCGAGCGCGGCCTGGCGACGGGGGATGCGGCGGGGGCGCTACTGGCTGCGCGCCAGGCCGCCGCCATCGCGCCCCGCTACCGCGATCTGCCCGGCTTGCAGCAGGCCGCCGAGCAGCAGGTCTATGCCGCCGCGCTCAGCGGCACGATTGCCCTGCGGGCCACGGCGGCCCCGCCCGGCCTCTATCACTACGGGGCAGCGGGCTGGGAGCCCATTACCGGTAGCGATGCCGCGAGCCGGGTACATGGCCTCTGCACGGACGGCGGGGTGCTGTTCGACGGGCCAGGGACCGGCGCGTCCGGCGACCGCACCCTGTACCGGGGCGGCTGGGGGCCGCAGGTCGGGCTGCCCGTGCCGCTGGCGCCCGCCATGGCCGGGTTCAGCCAGTACCTCTGCGGGCAGGCCGGCGTCTGGGGCATCGGCTATCCGAACGCCGGGGACATGGCGCTGCTGCTGCGCTCGCTGGTCCTGCCCGCCCCGCAGTTGGCCTTCGAGCCGGCGGGCGACGCGCGTGTGATCACTCCCAACCTGCCGTCGCTGGACCAGGGCCACTGGTCGGTGGTCGCGCTGGCACCCGA
>DASSGZ010000131.1:0-11556 GCA_035693165.1 Chloroflexia bacterium
AACCGTTCTTCGCGTCCTTCGCGTCTGCGCGGTGCAGTTACGAATCGCCGGCAGGATGCCGCGTTTGCGCTGCCCGCCCGGTTATGGTATAATCACGATTGGCGTGCGTCACGCACGCGAAATGCATATTTGTCCGGGCCGGGCGCGGTGTTTGTGCCGCGCCTCTGCGGATCGCCTCTCAGCGATCCCCGCCCGCGACCTTTCTGCTCCGCGTAGTCCGGGTGGCTGCACACCCCATCCGGTTGAGCGCGGGGTAAACCCAAGGAAAGGAGGTGTGTACGATGCCCGATCTGCGCGAATACGAACTGCTGTATATCCTCAAGCCGACCATCGCCGACGATCAGATCCCTGCTGCCATCGACAAGGTGGCCGGCATGGTGACGACGCGTGGTGGCGATATCTACGAGGTGCTGCAGACCCCGCCCTGGGGCAAGCGCAAGCTGGCCTATCCCATCGATCGTCATGTCGACGGCTTTTATGTCGTCAACCATATGCGCATGGACCCCGATACGACCGCGGACTTTGAGCGCATGCTCGAAATCAACGAAGACGTGATCCGCCATATGCTGGTGCGGATGGACGTTTGAGTCCCGGCGCGTCCCGACTAGTGTGGTGTAGTGTGTAATATCGCGTTTGTGTGAGTAGCTTGATCACTAGGAGGCTTTAACATGGCGGGTCGTGGACTGAACAAGGTCATGATCATCGGCAATCTGGGCAAGGATCCGGAGATGAAATTTACGCCGAGCGGTAAGGCGATTACGACATTCTCTGTGGCCGTGGGCCGGATGAGCCGGGACCCGGCCTCGGGCGAGAACCGCGAAGAGACAGAATGGTTCCGCATTGTCGCCTGGGATAAGCTGGCGGAGACGTGTAACCAGTACCTGCACAAAGGCAGCAAGGTTTACATTGAAGGCCGCCTGCAAACCCGGAAATATACCGATAACAACAACCAGGAGCGCACCCTGGTCGAAGTCGTCGCCAATGAAATGGTGATGCTCGACAGCCGCCAGGCCGGCCAGGGGCCGAGCGAGGCGCCCGCACGGGGCGGCCAGAGTTACGGCGGCGGCCAGAGCTTCGGCGGCGGCGGGGGGGACGACCTGGACGACGAGATTCCCTTCTAGGGATCGCGGTCTGCCAGGGGTTCCCGGTCGCTCATAGATGGAATGCAAGGGAAGGATCGGCGCGCTAATCGCCGGTCTTGAAGGAGGATACATTAGTGGATACAACACGTCCGGATGCGCCCGCCGCGCCGGCACCCGCGGGTGCCGCCGACGGGCAGCGTCCTGAGCAGCAGCCGGGTGGCGGTGGAGGCTATGGTGGCCCGCGGCCCGGTGGGTACGGCGGGCCGCGGCCCGGTGGGTATGGCGGCCCGCGGCCCGGTGGCGGCGGGCGACCGGGAGGTCCCGGTGGCCGGCCCGCGGGCCGGCGGCCCAAGTCGAAGGACCGCTTCGTGCCGCGCCGCAAGGTCTGCGGTTTTTGCGCCGAGAAACTGCCCTACATCGACTACAAGGATGTCGGGCGGCTGCGCCGCTACCTGTCGGAGCGCGGCAAGATCGAACCCCGGCGCAAAACGGGCACCTGCGCCCGCCATCAGCGCGCGCTGACCGTCGCCCTGAAGCGCGCTCGCCATGTCGCCCTGCTGCCCTTTGTCGGGCCGCACGCGCGCTAGGAAGCGCTGCCCACTATGGCTAACAAGCGACGTAAAGATGCAGTGCAGGCGCCGCGCCAGATGACGCGCGGCCAGCTCTCGCGCCACCAGCGCGAGTTGCAGCGAACGCGCCGGTTCTACCTGGCAATGGCCGGGGTGGGCGTGCTGATTGTGCTGGTGCTGCTGACCGCGGTGGTCTCGCAATATGTGATCCGGCCCAATATCGAAGTGGGCAAGGTCAACGACCAGACAATCACCCGCGCCATGTACAACAAGTATCGCGCCTGGCAGATCTTCAACCAGCTCCGCGTGCTGGAGTTCTACGCGCAGCAGGGCGACGCGACCCAGGCCCAGCAGTATGCCAGCCAGATCACCACGTATCAGAACGAGTTGCAGCACCTGGACGGCTGGCCGACCATCGACCCGACCACGCTGCAGCAACTGGCCGACAACCTGCTGCTGGAGCAAAAGGCCGGCGCCGACCTGGGCGTGAGCGTGTCGGATGCCGACGTGCTGGCCGCGGCGCAGAAGAACTTCGAGCCGCAGCCGACCCCGATTCCGGGGCCGACCGAGACGCCCGGCACGCCGACGGCCACCGCGACGACGACCCCGACCGGTGCGCCGCCCACCGCGACGGCGACCGCGACCGGCACCCCGCCGACCGAAACGCCGACGGTGACGCCGACGGCCACGCACACGGCCACGCCGGGTCCCAGCCCGACGACGACCTCGACGCCGACGATCACCAGCACCCCGCTCCCCGTGCCCGGCGCGGAGAAGACGGCGGTGGTCGACTACAACAGCTTCATCCAGGCCATCGCGGCGGGGCCCGCGCCCGCCACGGGCTACTGCTCGCTGGGCTGTCCCAGTCTGTCCGAGCAAGATTACCTCACCCTGGTGGTCAAGCCCGATGAACTGCAGAAGAAGGTCACCGAAAAGCTGGCGGCCAACATCCCGACGACCCAGGAGGAAGTGCACGTGCAGCACATCCTGGTGAATGCGGACCAGGAGGCCCTGGCGAAGGACATCAAGGCCCAGCTCGACAAGGGCGCGGATTTTGCTGCCCTGGCCGCGAAGTATTCGACCGACACCAGCAACAAGGACCAGGGCGGCGATCTGGGCTGGTTCGCCCCGACCGAGAAGGGCGGCCCGATGGTGAAGGAGTTCTCCGACGCCGCGTTCGCCCTGACCAAGCCCGGCCAGATCAGCGACCCGGTGAAGAGCCAGTTCGGCTGGCACATCATCCGCCTGATCGAGCGCGGCCCCCGGCCCCTGACCAGCGACGAACTGGACAAGGCCAAGAGCGACGCCTACAGCGCGTGGCTGAGTGACGAGAAGGCCAAGTCGACCATCCGCCTGGATATCCCGGCGACGCCGACGCCCTTCCCGACGCAGGCGCCGCTGCCGACGGAACCGCCCGCGGCGACCACGGCCACTGTGCCGCTGACCGGCACGGTGGGGACCGCGGAAACGCCCGCCGCCGGCACCACGCCGGCGACAACGCCCGCCTCGGACACCACCGGCGCCACGGCGACGGCGGTGCCAGGTAGCCCCGGCGCCACGCCGACGCAGTAGCGGCGAGCCGCGCGCAAAAAAAGAGAGGGTGCAGCTTCGGCTGCGCCCTCTCTTTTTGTATGCAGTTGGTGGGTGGAACCGGCTCAGGCTTCCGGCTTGCGGCGGACGTGGAGCACGATCCCGGTGATCACGGTGATAATGGTGACTACCACGAGTTCGACCCAGAACCCGGTATTCGGATCGGGCCAGGCCGGCGCCGCGGGGGGAGCGGGTGGCCCGGCTTGCACACCGGGAAAGACGGACCAGAACACCAGCCCGGCAGCCACGATCGACAGGACGGAGAGGAGCGTGCGGCCCGATATCATCTGGGTCACGCCCTCCGGGGGCAATTGCATCGTATCGTCTCCTATCAACCCGAAGATAAGATTTGCATCACCGTCCGGCACACGGCGGTGCTCCGTACCGCCGCCGCAGTTTACCGGCGACCTTACGGGCTGCGGCGGTAGTATAGCACAGGGTCCGGGGGATGACAATACTTTAAGAATTGAATTTGGGGCAAAAATTGCAGCCAATTGGTACTACCCGGCCCCGCCATTAGTACTATTGGCGGGGCCGGGGGCCGGTTTGTAACCGGCCCCTACAGCGCCGGTATCCGCTGCGCCAGGGTGCCCGCATCCGTAGCGGCGCCATGAATGGCGCCGCTACGAATCAACCCGGAACAGCGGGTGAATTGGATTCGCCGTCGGGTGCGGTGGAGATGCGGTCCAGCACGGCGACGCTTTCGATGTGGTAGGTCTGAGGGAACATATCCACTGCTTGTATGCGCTGGAGCGTGTAGCCGGGGGTCAGGGTGCGTAGATCGCGGGCGAGGGTGCTGGGGTCGCAGGAGACGTAGATCAGGCGCGCGGGCGGGTGGGCCAGCAGGTACTGCAGCAGGGCGGGCGCGCAGCCGGTCCGTGGCGGGTCCAGCAGCACGACATCGGGGTCCACGTCGAGCGCGGGCAACACCTCTTCCACGCGGCCCGGCTCCAGTTGCAGTTGCTCGGCGGGGATCTGCCGCAGCGCCGCCGTCCAGCGCGCGCTCTCGACGGCGGCCCAGTCGCTCTCAATCGCCACGACGCGGCGCGCCTGGCCGCCCGCCAGCAGGGCCAGCGCGAACGCACCCACGCCGCTGTAGGCATCGACCAGCAGGTCCACCGGCTCCGGCAGCGCGGCCCGGATCAGGTCCAGGATCTTTTCGGCCTGGATGTTGTTGACCTGGAAGAAGGCGTGCGGCGCGACCCAGTAGCGCCCCTCGCCCAGGCGCTGGCGCACCACGCCGGGCGGGGCCTCGGGCCGGTCCTCCTCAGCCTCCTGGCGCGCGCTGCGCCGGCTGCCGCTGACCCGGCCCGGCACAGGCTGGTCGGCCAGCTCCTCGCCGCTAAGGGCCGCCGCCTCCGGGGTTTCGGCTACGAGTTCGAGCGCGCCGTCCTGGCGCAGTTCCACCACGCTCACGCGCCCGCCCAGCCCAGCCACCCACTGGCGTACCGCTTTGCGCGGGATCAAGACCGGCGTGCGCGGCGCGGCTTCTTCCGCCGCGCCCCGGCCCCGCCCGCGTCGCGCCGGGGGGAGGTCGCCGCTCAACGTGTGCAGGATCACGACCATTTCGCGCCCGGCCCAGGGGGCGTCCGCCTCGACCGGCTCGGCGGGTGGCGCGCCCGTGCGGATCGTCACCTGCCACACGGGCATGCCGGTCACTTTGCGCTCGCGCACTGCCACCGGCATTTGCCCCCGGCGGACCGCCTCCAGGTCCACGGCGCTGAGGTTGGGCGGCAAATCGGCGGGGGCCTGGGCGTGGGTGTCAAACAGCGCCTGCACGCTGGTCAGCAACTGGTTGATGCCCGGATCGCTGATCGGGCAGACGGCGATGGGCACGACGTCGTGGCTGTTGCGGCGGAAATAGCCGAGCGCGCGGGTGGATGGGTCGATCTGGAAGTGGGCCACGTTGCGGTAGTGCCAGGGTTCGCTCATGCCCACCGCCGGGTGCAGCACCTGGTCCAGATGGGCCGGGTCGAGGCCGCCGAAGCGGCGCAACTGGTCGCGCAGGATGGCCGTCTTGAAATCCAACTGCCCGCCGTAGTCGATATGCTGCCACTGGCAGCCGCCGCAGGGGCCGAAGTAGGGGCAGGGCGGGGCCACGCGGTGCGGGGAAGGAGTCTCGACGTGGGTGACGGTGGCCCAGGCGATGTCGCGCTTGACCCGGTCCACGCGGGCCGTGACCTGTTCGCCGCTGATGCCGCCCCAGGCGAAGACCACGGCGCCGTCGCTGCGGCCCACCGCGTCGCCGCCGTAGGCCATATCGGCCAGGGCCAGGTCGACGCTGCTGCCGGGCGGCGGGGCGCTGCTGCGCGACTCGGGGCGCTTGCTCATAGGTGGAAGGAGTCGGTCAGGGGCAGTACGAACACGGCGCCCCGGCCCGTCGAGCCGTCGGGATGGGTGGACGGGCGCTCGGCCCGCCGCGCCACCGTGTCCCGCAGCAGCCGGATGAGCGGGTCCACCTGGTGATCATCGACGCCCATGATCAAGGTGGTGTTGCCCTCGCGGCGGAAGCCGCCGGTGCTGGCGAGGCGCGTCGCCCGGTAGCCCCCCTCGGTCAGCGCGTCCAGCACGGCGTCGGTATCCGCTTTCTGCACAATCCCCAGTACTAATTTCATGCCTGCTCTCCCCCGAACTGCTCTCCGGCGTTAGGGCCGGGTGCCTGCATTATAGCGATATTCCCGCACCCGGTCAATGGTTTCCTCTGTGTGGTGTATCAGTGCTGGTGGTCGTGCGCGGGCTGCGTCGGGGCGAGCGCGCAGAAGAGCGAGTTGGGATCGCAGTTCAGGCACTCCGGCTGGATCGTCGTGTGCCCGATATGGAAGCGGTCGGCCAGCAGCGTGTTCAGCGTGGTAATGATCGACGATCCCTGGCTCAGCATCTGGTCGTCTACCAGCACGTGGCAACTCAGCGCGTACATGCCCGACGCGATCTGCCAGATATGCAGGTCATGGACATCCTGCACGCCGGGCACGGCCCGCATGGCCGCGACCACCTCTTCCGTGCGGATCTCCGACGGCACCGATTCCAGCAAAATACGCACCGTGTTGCGCATGAGCCGCCAGCCGCTGGCCGCGATCAGGATGGAGATCAGGATCGACAGCAGCGGGTCGATGGGGGTCCAGCCGGTCGTGGCGATGATCAGCGCGCCGATCAGGACGCCCCCGGATGCCACGGCATCGCCGGCCACATGCAGGACGGCGCTCTGGATGTTGAGGTTGCCGTGCCCATGGCTGTGCAAGGTCAATCCGATCACCACGTTGACGATCAGCCCCGCCGCCGCGACCACCAGCATGATGCCGCCCTCGATCGGTTCGGGGGTGAACAGCCGGCTGATAGCCTCGTAGACGAGAAAGGCGCTGATGGGGATCAGGGCCGCCGCGTTGAGTAGCGCGGTAACGATGCCCACGCGATGGTAGCCGAAGGTGCGCCGCGAGTCCGCCGGGCGGCGCGCCTGGCGCAAGGCAAACCAGCTCATGCCCAACGCGAAGATGTCGGTGAACACATGGCCCGCATCGGCCAGCAGCGCCAGGCTGTTGGCGAGCAGGCCGCCGCCGGCCTCGGCCAGCAGCACCGCCGCCGTCAGCACAACGGCCAGCACCAACCGGCGCTCGGTCGCGGCGTCGTCGTCCGTGTGGTGATGGTGCGCCACTTCCGTATCGGGCGCGTTAGCTGTCTGCGGCTGCATCGCCATCCCGATTGCTCCTTTTTGCCTGCTAGCGCCCGAACAGCCCGCGGATCTTGTCCATAAAACTTCCGCCGCCGGTGGGCGCCTCGGCATCCGCCGTAGGGTTGGGGCCGGCGTCGGGATCGTCCATGATCGTCAGCCGGAGTCCGTTGCACAACTGGTCCACCACGGCGCGCGCCGCCGCGTAGTCGGCCTGGCTGGCATAGCGGTCGAACTCCACCGACACGAACTCCGGCGGATTGCGCGGGTCGATATGGACCTCGATATGCGGCCCGCCCGGCGGATCGGCCACGTAGAGCAGCCCGGCCTCCCGTTGCTGTAACTCGGGCATCCCGGCCAGCACCTGGAGCACCTGGCCGCGCATGATCGCCTGCGGGCCGTCGTCCATCGACTCCAGGCCCGGTTGCGTGGGCCGGGGCAGGCGCATCAGCGTGAAATCATAGGGCATGCGGACCTCCGAAAGAGTTTCAAGTTCCAGGCGGCAGGGCGCCTGCGCTACCCCGAGCCTGGAACTTGAAACGAATGCGCGCGGGTTTTGCCACTACCCCCTACGGGGCCGGGTTCTCGGTAATGTCGATCTGCGCGCGCTGCAGCTTGCCGCTGTAGTCCACGTAGATCGTCTTCCACTCGGTAAAGGTGTCGAGGCCCGCCTGGCCGGCTTCGCGGTGGCCGTTGCCGGTGCCGCGCGTGCCGCCGAAGGGCACCTGGATCTCCGCCCCGATGGTGCCGGCGTTGATATAGACAATGCCGGTGGTGATGTCGCGCATCGCCTGGAAGGCGCGGTTGACGTTGGCGGTATAGATCGAGCTCGACAGGCCGTACTTGGTGTGGTTGTTCACCCGGATCGCCTCTTCGAGGCTGTCCACCGGGACGAGCGTCGTCACCGGGCCGAAGATCTCTTCCTGGGCCACCATATCGTCCCACTTGGCGTCGGTGAAGAGGCTGGGCGTGTAGAAGGCGCCGTGCGCCAGGTCGCCCTCGTCGGCGATCTTGCCGCCGGTGACGAGCTTCGTGCCGGCCTTCTGGCCCTCCTGCACCATCTTGTGGATGCGCTGCTGCTGGCTCTTGTTGATGACCGGGCCGACATCGGTGGTCGACTCCAGGCCGTTGCCCAGGCGCAGCTTCTCCATGCGCGCCACCAGCCGATCTTCGAGCTCCTTCTGCACGGCGCGATGGACGATCACGCGGCTGGCGGCGGTGCAGCGCTGGCCGCTGGTGCCGAAGGCGCTCCAGAGGATGCCCTCCAGGGCCAGGTCGAGGTCGGCGTCGTCCATGACGATGATGGCATTCTTGCCGCCCATCTCCAGCGAGACGCGCTTCAGGCGCCGGGCCGCCTCGACGGCGACGGCGTTGCCCGCATCGGTCGAGCCGGTGAACGAGATCAGGGCCACGTCCGGGTGCTCCAGCAGGGCGGTGCCCACGGTGGACCCCGGCCCCATGACCAGGTTGATCACCCCGGCGGGCACGCCCGCGTCTTCGAGCACCTTGATCAAGGCGATGGCACAGAGTGGGGTGTCACTGGCCGGCTTAATGACCACGGTGTTGCCCGCGACCAGCGCCGGCATGATCTTCCAACTGGGGATCGCCACCGGGAAGTTCCAGGGGGTGATCGCGGCCACCACGCCGAGCGGGTCGCGCGTGGTCATGGCCCACTTATTGGGCAGTTCGCTCGGCACCACTTCGCCGGCCAGGCGGCGGCCCTCGCCGGCCATGTAGAAGGTCATGTCGATGGCCTCCTGCACGTCGCCGCGGGCCTCGGCCAGCACCTTGCCCATCTCCTGGGTCATCAGGCGGGCGATGTCTTCCTTGCGCTCGATGAGCAACTGCCCGGCGCGGAACAGGATCTCGCCGCGCTTGGGCGCGGGCGTCAGCCGCCAGCTCTCGAACGCCTTGCGGGCGGCTTCCACGGCGCGGTTCGCATCTTCCGCCGTGCCCTGGCTCAGTTCGGCCAGCGTCTCGCCGGTGGCCGGGTTCTGACTGGTGAACGTGCCGCCCCCCACCGATTCGACCCACTGGCCGCCGATGAGGTGCTTGACCAACTGGCCGGTCTCGATGCCGGTGCCGTGGCCGTTGCTGCTCTGCTGCGTCCGGCTCTGGCCGGGCGCGGTTGTTGTCTCCATGCTGTCTTGCTCCTCTCCTCAACACGTCGTTGTGTTTGCCGGGCGCTGGTTCGCCCCAGGTCGCTGCCGGGCGCGTGCGCCGGCCATGCTACTGAAAGTGTATCACAAAGCCGCGGAGAGTGTCAATCAAATACCGGGCCGCCGGCCGGCGTTGCCCCCACGCAAGTAGCCGAAGTGTGCTATACTGTTCGCAGCAGACGCAAATCGAATACCCTGATGTTCGCCCCACGCGAAAGAAAGATATGCCCGATGATCGCTCCGCATAGCCGGCCCGCAGCAGCGCGGGAATCGGAATCCTCGCCGCGCCGGCACGCCCCCGCCCCGGACGCCCCGACCCAGGCCGCTCGTCCCAACCCTACCGGCGCCACGATCCAGAGTCTCGTCGCCCACTCCGCTAGTCACGGGCGGGGCAACCGCACCGTGCGGGCGACCGCTATTCAGCAGATGCAGCGGACATCGGGCAATCGCGCCGTGCAACGGCTGCTGGCCCGGCGGAGCGGCCCGGTGACGCCGCCGAGCAGTGGTCTCCGCGGCGCGGTCAGTATCCAACGGAACGGCACCGGGCTGGCTAGCGCCGGGGCGGTCGGCCAGTTCGCGACCAATATCAAGGCGCCCCTGGCCACCTGGGACAGCTACGGCGACGATCTGGAGAAGCGGCAGCGCGCCCTCTTTGAACCCGCGACCAAACAGTTGGAAGCCCTCGGCGCGCCGCGCATCACCTCCCTCTTAAAAGACGATCGGCTTGGGGACGAATCCACCTATGCGGCCTTCATGCCCGCCACCTGGATGGTGCTCATCAATCCCTCGGGCTTGCGGGCAAACGCGACAGACGAAGCAAAAGCCCGCCTGGCCGGGACGATTTATCATGAGATCCGCCACGCCGAACAATACTATCGCATCGCCCGGATGCTGGCGGGCAAGGGGGCTGAACAGGAGCTTAGCACTCTCGGCTTGCGCGCCGACGTGATCGCCCACGCGCGGAAAAACCCGTTATCGCCCCCACAGCAGTCCAAGCAATCGAAGAACGGGCCGACGGAACAACAGCGCGAGTATCAGGAAGCGGAAGCCTGGTATGCAGCTACCACCCGCTATCACGATATGAGCGTTAAGCTAGACGAAACCCGAGACAATTATTACGCGGCGAAGGCAACCCAGGATACCGATCCGGAGCGATATAAGGCGGCCTGGTTGCAGTACCGGCAAGCCTATAAGCTCTATCAGTCTACCGCGGTGGAAGCCGATGCCTGGGCCGTGGGTGGGGTCGTTGAATCTACCCTGGGGTTCAAGCCGAACACGCTGGAAACCGAACTGGCGAAGATGCCCGCCGATCCGCGGACCTTCAAGCCCATCGGCGCCGCCACCAGCACGCCGCAGCCGCCGATGCGTCCGCGCGCGCTGGGCACGGGTGCGCTGCCGGACTACAAGCCGCAACTCGCCGGCATCAGCCCCTCGACGCCCATCTCCGGCGCGGATGTGAATAGTTCGATCCCGGCCAGTACCAGCGATTCGCCCGGTTCGATCACTACATCTACGCCGCCGGTGCGGGTGCCCCGCAAACTGGGTGGATTCAGTCCGCTGACCCCCCTCGACCCCAGTACCATCAGCGCGACTGATGAGGTGCCCCTCACGCCACAGGTTCGGCAGGGTCGCAAACTGGGCGGATTCAGCCCGCTGACGCCTCTTGACCCCAGTACCATCGGCGCGATCGAGACGCAGGTCCCGGATCTGGACGACTCGCCGTCGGGCGGCGCGATCCCCTCATCTACGCCGCAGATCCCAACGCCATCCAACATTCCCCGCCGCCCGCGTCTGGGTGTATTCAGCCCGCGGCCGGCCTCCAACCCGAGTACCAGCAACATGACCGGCCCCGAGACCTCAGATCTGGCCGCCCCCACCCTCGCCGGTAGCGCGACTTCGGGCGGCGCGATCAGCACGTCTACCCCGCCGTTCGTCCCGCCGGTTCGGCGGGGCCGCCAACTGGGTGCATTTAGCCCGCTGACTCCCCTCGACCCGAACACTATCAGCGCGGCCGACACGCCGGATACAACGCCCCCCTCCGGCCCTACCGGCGGCCCCCGGCGTGACGACGAGGACCCGAATCTGCAGCTAACCGTGCAGCGGCACGCGATGCCCGAGGACCTGGCCCAGGCGCTGACCCGCCAGCAGATCCCGCAGGAGGAGCTGACCGCGAAAGGTTAATCCGGGGTACACACTATTTGCCGGGAATTACGGACGGCGCCCACCGCATGGTCGGGCGCCGTCCGTATGTGGATCGGGCAGCGCGGGAGCCGGGCGCGCTTATGCGCCGTCGAAGCGGGCGCGCACGGCGGCGAAGACTTCGTGCCGGTATTCCCGCCAGGCATGGATCGCCGCCGGGAGCAGGGAGACGGCGATGACGCCCAGGATGAAGATCTCCATATATTTGCTGACGCCCTCGACGTGGCCGAAGGCGTTGCCGATGACAAAGCCCAGGACGGTGAGGCCGACGGTCCAGAGGAAGCCGCCCAGTA
>DASSGZ010000132.1:0-7916 GCA_035693165.1 Chloroflexia bacterium
AGGCCCAGCGGCGGGCGGGTGTGCGCTGCCTGGAGGTCACGCCGGAGGTCTTCGAGAGCCTGGTGCTGAAAGAGAACCGGGGTGGGCTCGCCGCCGTGGCTCGCCAGCGCTGGACCGCGCTCGACCAGGTGCCCGTGGGCGGAGATCGCTGCTGGATCGCGCTGGAAGGGGTGCAGTATCCCGGCAACCTCGGCACCATCCTGCGCACGTCGGACGCCGCCGGAGGTGCGGGCGTAATCCTGCTGGGGCGCACCGCCGACCCGTTCGATCCGCTCGCCGTGCGGGCCAGCGCCGGGGCCATCTTCGCCCAGCAGTTGGTGCGGACCACTGCCGGCGAGTTTGCCGCCTGGCGGCGGCGCCACGCGCTCACGGTGGTCGGCACCTCGCCGCAGGCCACGACTGACTATCGTGTGGCGACTTACCGGCAGGCACGCGTGCTGCTGATGGGCAGCGAGGGGCAGGGTCTGTCGGCGGAGTTGCAGGGTCTGTGCGATGAACTGGTACGCATCCCGATGGTGGGGCGCAGCGACTCGCTCAACCTGGCCGTCTCCACGGCCCTGGTGCTCTACGAGATCTTCCGGCGGCAGCGGCCCGTGGCGGTTGCGCCCGCGCAGGTGGGGCCGGCTTCCTTAATCGATTCTTAATTTTTCGCCGCGCTTCCTTAACCCGCGCCGCGTATACTCAACATTGGAATGCAAGACGTGCCGGCTGCGTGTCCATCCCGGCAGCCGGGCTTGCCAGCGACACTGTATTTGACGACCACGCGCAACGGGGGAACGCACCGGGCCAATTACTCCGTTGCCGGTTTTAAGAAGGAAAGAGCTATGCGAACACGACAATCCCACCGCACGCGGAGCCGCCTCCGCATGATCACGGTGCTACCGCTGCTGCTGCTCGTGCTGGTCGCCTGTGAGGGGCCATCGCCCGGTGTGGTAACGCCGGTGGCGCCGGCTGTCGCCCCGACGAGCGCCGCCTCACTGCCGCCGACGGCCACCGCCGCGGCGCCGACCGCAGCGCCCACCGAGGTCCCGCCTGCCGATACCCCGGAGGCCACGGAGGCACCGACGGAAGCAGCAGCGACCGCGGTGCCGGCGGAAGTGGCGACCGCAGTGCCGGCGGAAGCGGCGACTGCAACCCCGCAAAGCGCGGCAGCGGTCCCGGCGGCGACCTGTAGCAACCCGGTCACGTTGACCCCGGCGCTGACCGAAGGGCCGTATTTCAAGGCCGGGTCGCCGGAACGCACGTCCCTGCTGGAGCCGGGCATGGCCGGCACGAAACTGGTGCTGACGGGCTATGTCTTGACGGCGGACTGCAAGCCCGTCGCGCACGCCCTGATCGAGTTCTGGCAGGCGGACGCGAGCGGCCAGTACGACAACAGCGGCTATACGCTGCGCGGCCACCAGTACACCGACGACGCGGGGCGCTATCAGCTTGAGACGGTGGTGCCTGGCGAGTATCCGGGGCGCACCGAACACATCCACGTGAAGGTGCAGGCGCCGAACGGCCCCGTGCTGACCACGCAACTCTTCTTCCCCAACGTGGCCCGCAACAGCAGCGACGGGATCTTCAATTCGAGCCTGGTGCTGCCCGTGCAGGACACCGGCAACGGGCTGACGGCCACCTTCAACTTCGTGGTGCGTACCGAATAGTTGCCTCGCACCGCACAGGCGCAGCGGACGCAGAGATCTGGAAATGCCATGATCTCTGCGTCCGCTGCGTTGCAATTTGTAGATGGATGAGCCTGCTAGCCTTGACAACGGATGAGAGCGGGTGGTAGGATTCGGGCACCTTACGAGCAGCGTATTGGCGGCGCCCGGCGGGTGTCGCAGGGGAGGGTGGAATGGCACGGATCAAGTTGGCGTATATCGGCGGGGGCAGCACGAGGGCGCCGGGCACGGTGGCCTCGTTGATCGACCAGGGCGCGAACTTCGCCGGGTCGGAGATCGTGTTGATCGATCTCGACGCGGACCGGCTGGCGATCGTCGAGACCATCGCCGCGAAGCTGGCGCGCGCGCAGGGCCTGGACCTGACGATCCGGGCGACCACCGACCGGCGCGCCGGGTTGGAGGACTGCGACGCCGTACTGACCAGCTTCCGGCCCGGTGGCTTCGAGGCCCGCTACCTGGACGAGAGCATCCCGCTCAAGAACAACGTCATCGGCCAGGAGACGCAGGGGCCGGGCGGCTTCTTCATGGCGCTGCGCACGATCACCGTGATGCGCGAGATCGTCGCCGACATGGAAGCGGTCTGCCCGCAGGCGATCCTGGTGAACTATACCAACCCGATCAACATCGTCTCCGAGGCGGTCACGCATAACAGCGCGATCCCCACCGTCTCGCTCTGCGAAGGGCCGATCATCTTCCCGCGGATGCTGGCGCGGGCCGCCGATCTCGACCCCGATAAGGTGGACGCCGTAATGATCGGCCTGAACCACGGTTCGTGGACGGTGCGCCACCTGTACGACGGCGCGGATATGATCCCGCTGGTCCAGGCCGCCTACGCCCGCAAGCGCGACGACCCCGCCGCCGACCGCCACAATATGCGCCTGCTCGAACTGGCCGCGACCATGGGGTCGCTGCCGGCGGATTATTTCCAGTACTACTATTTTAAGGACGAATTGCTGGCCGAACTGCAGGCCAAGCCGACCACGCGCTCGCAGGACATCCTGGCCGCGGTGCCCGACTACTGGGCGCACTACCGCGAACAGGCCGCCGCCGAGGTGCCGGTGCTCGATGCGCGCCGGTCGCGCGGGGGCCTACACGAACTGGAGCTGGCGATTGACGTGTTGGACGGCATTTTCAACGACCGCAAGGAGGTCTGGCCGGTCAATGTGCCCAACGAGGGTGCCATCCCCGACTTCCCCGACGACCTGGTGGTGGAAGTGCCAGGCTACGTGGATCGCCACGGCGTGGTGCCGCTGACCCAGCCGGGGTTGCCGCGCCATGTGACCGGGCTGGTTAAGATGCTGGGCGAATACCAGGCGCTGGCCGCCGCCGCCGCCTGGGACGGCACCCGGCTCGACGCCATCCGCGCCCTGGCCGGCAACCCGCTCTGCTTCTCGCTGCCGCTGGCCGAGCGGATCTACGACGAGATGGCCGCCGCGCACCAGGCGTACTTGCCGGAGCGGCTGCTACGCTGATTCGTTACCCACCACGGCGGTAAGGCGGCAGGCCGGTTTGAAACCGGCCCCTACAACGCCAGACGGGCGGCGGGCCGGTGTGCAACCGGCCCCTACAACGCCGGAGGGGCGGCAAGCCGGTGTGCAACCGGCCCCGACGGCGCAGACTGGAGCAAGGGAATCGTGGCGATGGAGCTGGTTGTCACCGAGGATTACGCGGCGCTGAGCCGGATCGGAGCGCAATGGCTGGCGCGCGGGATCATCGCGGAGCCGGACGCCGCCCTGGTCCTGGCGACCGGCAACACGCCGATGGGCATGTACCAGGAACTGGCCGAGTTGCAGCGGCGCGAGGGTCTCGACGTGTCGCGGTTGCGCATATTTCAACTGGACGCCTATACCGGGCTGGGTCGGGATGACCCGCGTTCGCTCTATGGGTGGATGGCGCGCGCGTTCCTGGAGCCGCTCGGCGTGGCCGAGGCGCAGGTGGCGCGCCTGGCGGGCGACGCGCTCGATCTGGAGGCCGCGTGCCGGGCGTATGATGCGGCGGTGGCCGCCGCGGGCGGCTTCGCGCTGTCGGTGCTCGGCCTCGGACCGAACGGGCACCTGGGGTTCAACGAGCCGCCATCCGCACCCACCGCGCCCACGCGAGTGGTCACCCTGACCGAAGAGAGCATCGAGAGCAACGCCGGGTACTGGGGTGGGCGCGACCGCGTGCCGCGCCAGGCGCTTACCGCGGGCATGGCCCCGCTGCTGGCCGCCCGGCGCACGCTGCTCGTCGTGTCGGGCGCGCACAAGCGCGACATCCTGCAACGCACCGTGCTCGGCCCGATGATGCCCGACGTGCCCGCCTCCTATCTCCAGCAGGCGGCGAACGTGACCGTGCTGGCCGACCGCGCTGCCTGGCCGTTCCCCATCCCCGACGAACTGGTTCCCCGATAAGGCGCGCCCGCTAGTTGCCGGGTCGTCGCTCACGGCATAAGGATAGCAACGTGGATTATGTGTTAGGCGTGGACGCGGGCAATACCAAGACCATCGCCCTGGTTGCCCGGCGCGATGGAACCATCCTCGGCACCGGACGGGCCGGGTGCGGCGATATTTACGGCGCGGAGTCACAACATGCCGCCCTGGAAGCCATCGCCACAGCGGTGCACCGGGCGCTCGCGGCGGCAGAGCTGCCCGCGAGTGCGCTGGCCGCGGGCGGGTTTAGCTGCGCCGGGGCCGACTGGCCGGAAGACTACGCGCTGCTACACGATGTATTCGCCGAGCAGGGCTGGGGCCGGCAGATCCAGGTGGTCAACGACGGCCTGGGCGCGTTGCGCGCCGGGTCGCCGGACGGCACCGGCGTCGCCGTGGTCTGCGGGACCGGGGCGGCCACCGCCGCGCGGTCGGCGGACGGGCAAGTCTGGCACACCAGCTTCTGGCAGGAGCCGCAGGGCGCCGAGCAACTGGGCCGGCTCGCGCTGCGGGCGGTGTACCGCGAGGCGCTGGGCATCGACCCGCCGACCGCGCTCACGGCGGCGGTGCTGGCCTATTTCGCCCTGCCCGCCGCCGAGGATGTGCTGCATTTCTGCACGGCGCGCGGCAGCCGGGCCACGGCGCGCATCCGCGGGCTGGCCCCGGTGTTGTTGGACGTGGCGCAGCAGGGCGACCCGCCCGCCCGGCGCATCGTGCAGGATCACGGCGCGGCGCTGGGCGACTATGCCCTGGCCGCGGCGCGCCGGGTGGGCCTCACCGCGACTGCCTTCCCCCTGGTGCTGACGGGCGGTGTGCTGCGCCACCCCTCGCCGCTGTTGAGCGCGGCCATTGTCGCCCGCGTGCAGGCGGCGGCCCCGGCGGCGCGGGCCGTCGCCAGCCGGTTCGAGCCGGCAGTCGGCGCGCTCTTTCTCGCCCTGGAAGCGACCGGGGTGCAGATCGACGAGCCCTTCCTCGAAGCCCTGGCCCCCACGCTACCCTCCGCGGCGTTGTTCGCCACCTGATCCCGTGGTCCCCGCGCCGGCCATGGGAGATTGACGGCCCATGCAGGGCTGCTGGCTTCGTATGCTATAATGGGCGTGCGCACTATCGCGCGACCGGCACGGTAGCTTCGGGGGAGCAGAAAGGCACACATCTCCATGGGTAAGAAGGGCAAGAAAGACAAGAAGGGCAAAAAGGGCAAGTAGCAGGGCAGGGCGTGTTCTCCGATCCTTTCCCATCGGAGAGCACGCCGTCGCTGTCATATCGGTAGAAGAGCGTGGGCGATGAAGACTCTATTGCTGCTGCGTCATGCCAAGGCGGAAGCCGAGGCGGCCAGAGGAGATAAAGCGCGCGCCCTGACCGCGCGGGGCTGCCGCGATGCCGCGATCCTGGGCTGGTATTTGCGGGGGCGCGGCCACCGGCCGGATCGCATCGTCACGTCGCGGGCGCGGCGGGCACGCCAGACGGCGGCGATTGTGGCTGCCGCCGCCGAGTTCCGCGGGCCGGTGCGCGCGAAACGTGGCCTCTATTATGCCACGCCTGCGGCCCTGTTGCGCCGGGTGCGCCGCCTGCCGCGGAAGGCGGCCTGTGTGCTGCTGGTCGGGCATAATCCCGATCTCGAAGAGCTGGCCGCGCTGCTGGTCGGGCCGGGCCACCCCGTGCCGGCGCTGCCCACGGCGGGGTTGCTGCCCCTCGACTTTGACGTACCGCGCTGGCGCGACATCCGGCCGGGCGCCGCGCGCTGTGGCGAGCTACAAACGCCCGCCGCACTGGTCGCAAACGCGGGGTAGGCGCGGCGGGTCGCGCGCACGCAGCGCGATTCGTCCCTGGTATCCGCTGTAGTCGTTCCCAGCTTGGGCTTATCACTCTGAGCGGAGCGACGAGTCTCGCCTCCTGCGGTCAGACGACGGAGATTCTTCGCTGCGCTCAGAATGACAAGGGGTGGGCTTAGAGTCTCGCCTCCTGCGGTCGTAAGACGGAGATTCTGAGCGCAGCGAAGAATGACAAGACTAGTGCTTCACCACAGTGATTTTGCAGTGTAGGGGCCGGTTTCAAACCGGCTTGCTGCCAGGTGTAGGGGCCGGTTTCAAACCGGCCTGCCGCCGGGTGTAGGGGCCGGTTTCAAACCGGCCTGCTGCCCATCAGAATCAGGGTGGCGGACTACTAGCCTTGCGCGTTCGTTTGTGTGGTCGGTGGTGCTATGCGCTTAACGTCCATCTTGTACCCCAGCCGGCGAGCCCCGATGTGGCGGGCACTGTTGCTCTGCGCAACGGTCCTGCTCCTGCTGCCCGCCGGGCCGGCCCCCGTAGCGGCGCGGGCGGCGGACCCTGGCCCGCGGTTGCAGGGCGGCTTTGCCGCGTTCTGGCGGGCGCACAACGGCGCGCTGCTCTTCGGCGAGCCGCTGACCGATGAAATCGTCACGCCGCGCCTCACCGTGCAATACCTGGAGCGCGCCCGGCTGGAGTGGCACCCTGACTATCCGCCGGGCCGGCAGATCACGCTGGGGCGCCTGGGCGCGGAACTGACCTGGGGCCGGTCCTTCCCGCCCATTGCCGCGTTTCCCTCGAATCCCGGCCACCGCTACTTCGCCGCCACGGGGCACAGCATCCAGGGCGAGTTGCTGCGCTTCTGGACGGCGCAGGGCGGTGTGCCTATCTTCGGCTACCCGCTGTCCGAGGAACTGACCGAGGACGGGCTGACCGTGCAATATTTTGAGCGCGCCCGGCTGGAATACCACTCGGAACTGGCCGCCGCGGGGTATCCGGTGCTGCCCACGCCGCTCGGCGCGCTGGTGCAGCCTGGCGATGCCGCGGCTGTCGTGCTGGAGCCGCCCGCGCTCAGCGCGGGGCATACGATGGCAATCTCGGTGCTGGCGCCGCCGGGGGCCACCGTGGTCGGGGCGACGTTCGGTGGGCAGCCGCTGGCGATGGCCTGCTGCCGGACGCTGAGCGTGGTGGGCCGGGCGCGGACACTACCGTGGGCGCTGGGCGGCGTGGAGCCGGACGGCGTGACGGGACCGGTGCCCTTACGCATCACGGTGCGCGCGGCGGATGGTGCGCAGCAGCAGATCACGCGCAGCGTGCCTATCCGGCCCTACCCCTACCCGATCGAGCGCACGATCTACAATGGCCCGCGCCCGCCGCCCAGCGCGCGGGACACCGAGCGGGCCATCCTCACGCCGATCTTCGCCCAGCGCAACGGCGGACCGCGCTGGGCGGGCAAGTTTGCGCCGCCGCTGCAGGGCGCGCTGCGCGTGACCTCGCCCTTCGGCGCGGGCCGGGCGTATAACGACGAGCCGCCCTATGTGGTGCATGGCGGCGTGGACTTCGCCGCGGACGCGGGGACGCCGATCTATGCCCCGGCGCCGGGCCGCGTGGTGCTGGTCCAGGCGATGGAGTTCCGCGGCAATGCCGTCGTGCTCGACCACGGTGCGGGCGTGTTCACCCTCTACGCCCACCTGTCGGCTTTCCGGGTGCAGGTGGGCCAGGAGGTGGCGACGGGCGATGTGCTGGGCCTGGTGGGTAGCACGGGGAACGCGACCGGGCCGCATCTGCACTGGGAAGTCCATGTGGCCGGGACGTATGTGGAACCGCAAGAATGGCTGGCACGCACTTTTCCGTGAGCCGCCTCCGGCCCTGTTGTTTGCCCCTTTTCCCCTGAAGATGACCTCTCCCCGGCATTCCGCCGCCCTGCCTCCGCGCCGAGACTCTTCGCTGCGCTCAGCGTGACACGAGCAAGCGCCACCGCCGCCCAGCATAGACGGCGGTGGCGCCGGGTTGTCGTGTGCGGTGTGACTAATCCCTGCAGACGCCGTCCTGAAGGATGATGCGCGGCGTGGGGCGGC
>DASSGZ010000133.1:0-9007 GCA_035693165.1 Chloroflexia bacterium
AAGGTGCACGAGCACCGCATCATCGTGCGGCGGGCGCGCGAGGGCGAGCACCTCACGACGATCGACCATGAGGACCGCGTGCTCGACTCGAACACGCTGGTCATCGCCGACCCGCAAGAGGCGGTGGGCCTGGCCGGAGTCATGGGCGGCGCCGACAGCGAGATTGGGCCGGAGACGGTCAACATCTTGCTGGAGTCGGCCAACTTCGACCCGCGCAACATCGCGCGCACGTCCCGGCAGTTGCACCTGCCGTCGGAGGCGGCCAGCCGCTTCGAGCGCACGGTGGACCAGCAACTGACCGTTCCGGCCCTGAAGCGCGCGGCGGAGTTGATGCGCCGGTACGCGAGCGGCACCATCGCCGGGGGCGATATCGACCACTTTCCGGCGCCGAAGCCGCCCGTGACCATCGCCCTGACGCAGCACGAGGTCGAGCGGCTGCTGGGCATCCCGGTGCCCGCGGCCGAGATCGCCGGCATGCTGCGCCGGCTGGAGTTCGGGGTCGAGATGCCGGCGGATGCTGCCAACGACCCCCACGCCGCGCTGACGGTGCATGTGCCGTCGTACCGCAACGACGTGACCATCCCCGCCGATCTGGTGGAGGAAGTGGCGCGCATGATCGGCTACGACCGCATCCCGGAGACGCTGCTGTCGGGCACGCTGCCGCCGCAGTTCGTGAACTACGCCTACAACGACCGCGAACGGGTGCGCGACCTGCTCGCTGCCTGCGGCCTGGACGAAGTGATCACTTACTCGCCGATCAGCAGCGCGGCGCTGGCCCGGCTGGGGTCGCCCGCGCCGCCTGCAGACAGCGCCCCGGCGGAAGCCGAGCCTGCCGCGCAGGGGAAACGGCGCGGCGTGCCGCCCAAGACCTGGCGCTACCTGGCCTACGACGAGAACCGGGCGATCATCCGCATCGCTAACCCGCTAAGCAGCGAGCAGGACATCATGCGCCCGGCCCTGCTGCCCGGCTTGCTGGGGGCGCTGCGCACCAACCTGCGCAACACGCCGCGCCTCTACCTGTTCGAGATCGGCAACATCTTCTGGTCGGCGACGCCGGAGGACGCCCGGCAGCGCGAGGAAGACGCGGCGGCGGGCCGGCACACGGCGCTCGCGCCCGGCGAGGCGATGATGCCGGTCGAGCCGCGGCGCATCGGCGCGGTGATCACGGGGCCACGCCACCCGCGCTCGCGCTTCGCCCGCGCCGAGGCGGCGGAGGAGCAGACCGACTTCTATGACGCCAAGGGCGTGGTGGACACGCTGCTGGCGCACCTGAACATCGCCGGCGCGCGCTACGAGCCGGTGCTGGCGCCCTGGTACCATCCGGGCCGGGTGGCCGCCGTCGTGCTGGGCGACACGCTGCTCGGCGTGGTCGGCGAGTTGCACCCGCGCGTGCTCGACGCCTTCGAGGTCGGCGGGCGGCGCGTCTACGCCTGCGACCTGGACCTGGACGTGCTGCTGGCGGCCATCCCGCAGCGGGTGCGCTACAGCAGCATTAGCCGCTACCCGGCGGTCACGCAGGACATCGCGCTGGTCGTGGCCGGCACGGTCCCGGCGAGCCGGGTCGAGGCGCTGATCCGCGAAACGGGCGGCAAGTTGCTGACGGATGTGCTGCTGTTCGACATCTACACCGGGCCGCCGGTGCCCGCGGGCCATCGCAGCCTCGCCTACACGCTCACGTTCCAGGCGCTGGACCGCACCTTGAGCGAAGACGAGGTGACGAAGCTTCGCAACAAGATCGCCAACCGGCTGAAGTACGAGGTCGGGGCCGAACTGCGGGCCTGATCCTTCCCCGGCCTGTCACGGCGGGGCCGGCCATGCGCCGGCCCCGCCTTTTTTAACCGTTTGCTCACCGATTTATACCGGGCGTGGCACCTCCCGTTGCGATAATAATGATGCCGCCCGCGCGCGGGCGGGTGGGGCATGGCGCCTGGCAAGGGTAGACCAGGCGCGCCAGGGAGGCACACGTATGGAACTTTCCCCCAAGCGAGCCGCGACATCGGCATTGGTGCTCTTCCTCCTCGCGGAGATCGTGCTTCTGACATTCGTGAACTATGGATTCACGCTGGGCTGGTTCGGCTGGTTTGAAGGCCCGACGAACAACCTCATCCAGGCCACCTTGCTTGCCAGTTTGCTGGTCGGCGCCGCCGTCATTGGCGGGGTGATCTTCGCCTATGCGCGCCTCGCGCCCGCCGATGTCGGACTGATGCGGGCACAGTTGCCGGTAGGCATGGCATACACCCTGGGCCTCTGGGTCCTCACGCAAGCGATCAACGGCCTGGCCGGGCTGATTGCCACAGGGCAGTTGCAGTTCAACGCGGCCTGGACAGAGGCGGGGGCGACGGTGTTGCTGGGGGCGTTGCTGGCGCAGGTGGCCGGCAATGCGCTGATCGAAGAAGCAGGATGGCGGGGCTTCCTGTTACCGCAGCTCTACCTGCGCCTGAGCGCGCGCCTGGGCCGGGGACGCGGCCTCATCCTGGCTGTGCTGGGCGCGCAGTTGTTGTTTGCCTTGATGCATATCCCGAACCGGCTGCTCAACGAAAGGCTTGCGCCGGGCGAGCTGCTGCTGTCGCTGGCGTTTGTCTTCGTCCTGGGCATCTTCTTCGCCGGCATCTACTTGCGCACCGGGAACCTCTTCCTGGCTATCGGCATTCACGCGCTGTTCAATACGCCCACGGCCCTGTTCGCGTCCGTGCTGCCGGCGCAAGCCGTTCTGGGCGCACTGACGATCCTGGTGCTGGTGGCCTGGCCGCGGATTACCGTCCAGCGCATGCCCCGGCGGGGCGCGCCGGCCCCACTGGGCGCCGCGTAGGCGCTCCACCACGGCCCGGTAGCCGCGTAATAGCGCCCGCGTCAATCCGCACGCGGGCGCTTTTCGTATCCTGGTACGTGGCCCTGACGGCGGGGTACCGCTTTAATCCGGTGTCTTTTGCTGGTATAATGGCAGCAGATCACCGGCGGGCTGCGCACCGACCCGCAGGTAAGTGACGTCTAGTGTCCTAGAGAGAACAGCGTGGCAAGCAAGAGTCCGAATATCCACAAAGCCTATCTACCCGGCATGACCGCCGACGTGGCCGGCGGCGGCGAGATTACCCTGCCGCTCGAAGTGCTGGCCCGGCGGCTCAATCGCAACCCCGACGATATCGTGCGCCTCGACAGCGACGAGAACCCGTACGGCTGCTCGTTGCGCGTGATGGAAGCCCTGGGCAGCGCCGAGTCCTTGCACCGGCCCGGCGACCCGGAAGCGCGCGATCTGCGCGCCGCGCTGGAACCCTACGCCCTCTGCGCCCGCGACCGCATCGCCGTGGGGGCCGGCCCGGCGGAGAGCCTGGAGCGCCTGCTGCGCGTGCTCACGCGGCCCGGCCAGGCGATTGCCGTGCCCGCGCCCACCCGGCCGCTCTATGCCGCCGTGGCCGAGCGCCTGGGCCGCGAGGTGGTGGAGATCCCGCTGACCCGCGGCTTCGAGGTGGATACCGCGTCGCTGCTCGCCGCCGCCGAAACGGGCCAGATCGCGCTGATCATCATCGCGGCGCCCAATGATCCGACCGGCACCGGGATCACGGCCACTGAGGTGGTGCGCCTG
Organism: Chloroflexia bacterium; assembly: GCA_035693165.1. Taxonomy (GTDB): domain Bacteria; phylum Chloroflexota; class Chloroflexia; order QHBQ01; family JAICKM01; genus JAICKM01. The sequence continues at coordinate 3,581 of DASSGZ010000133.1, forward strand.
CTACGCACCGAGATCCCGATTATGGTGGACGAGTCGCTCTACGAGTTCTCCGGGCGGACGGTGGTGCCGCTGGTGACGGAGTTTGACAACCTGGTGGTACTAAGGGATTTCGCGCCGTGGGCGGGGCTGGGCGGCCTGCCGATCAGCTATACCTTGAGCGCGCGGCCCCTGGCGGCGCGGCTGCGCCAGGCAGCGGTCTTCGGCGGGGCGACCAGCGCGCCGGGCCGGGCAGCGCAACTGGCCGCGCTCGCCTCATTGCAGGATCTCGACATCCTGCGCGCCCACGTGAAGGCGCTGCGCCAGGAGCGCGGGCGCATGTACCGCAGCCTGCGCAAGCTAAACCTGCTGCAACCCTACACGTCCGAGGCCAATTTCCTGCTCTGCGCCATGACCCGCGGCAATGCCGCCGCCATCCGCGACCACCTCGCGGACAACGACGGCATCATCGTGCGGGCGATTTCGACGCCGCAGTTGCCCAACCACCTGCGCATCAGCGTGGGCCGGCCCCAGGATACCGAGGCCCTGATGCGTGGCCTCCTGCGCATCGCCGAGCAACACCCGCTCTAGCGCGCACGCTAGAGGCCGGTGATGCCCTCGGCGGCCAGCACGGCGCGCTGGGCCGCGAACAGCCCGGCCAGACCCAATTCCCCCAGGCGCAAGAACTCGTCGAGCATGGCCCGGCTGAAGGCGCCGTGCTCGGCGGTGGCCTGCACCTCGATCCACTCCCCGGCGCTGGTCATGACCAGGTTGCAATCGACTTCGGCGCGTGAGTCTTCCAGGTAGGGCAGATCGAGGCGGGCCTCGCCGTCCACCAGGCCCACGCTCACCGCGGCGACCAGGCCGCGCAGCGGCAGCGCCGGGCCCGGCAAGGTGCCCGCCGCCCGCAGCCGGTGCAAGGCCAGCACCACGGCCACCGCGGCCCCGGTGATAGCGGCGGTGCGCGTGCCGCCGTCGGCCTCGATCACATCGCAATCGACCTGCAACAGCAGTTCGCCCAGGCGATCCAGGTCAACCATGGCGCGCAGCGAGCGGCCGATCAGGCGCTGGATCTCGGTGGCGCGGCCGTCGGGTTTGTTAATCGGGCGAGCGATGCGCTGGGGCGAGGAACCGGGCAACATGCCGTATTCGGCGGTGAGCCAGCCGCGCCCCTTCCCCACCAGCCAGGGCGGCACCTTGAGATCGACGCTGACGGCACAGGCCACGCGGGTCTGGCCGGTCTCGATCAGCACGGATCCGGCGGGGCCGCTCTGAAAGTGCGGGGTGATGCGCAACGGGCGCATCTCATCGTTGCGGCGGCCATCGGGACGGGGCATGGGGTTCCTCTCCGGCAATCCGTCATTCTGAGCGCAGCGAAGAATCTCCGTCTGCTGGCCCAAACGACGAGACTCTTCGCTGCGCTCAGAGTGACAACGGGTTCATGACGGTGCAATGAGCGACCTTACTCCATCTCGCCCCAACTGCGCCCGTGCTTGGTCTCGACCTTCAGCGGCACGTCCATGGGGAAGGCGTTCTCCATCGTCTCGCGGACCAGCGTGTCAACCTCGGCCAGTTCGGCCTCCGGCAACTCGAACAAGAGCTCGTCATGGACCTGCAACAGCATGCGGGCGGCCAGCTTGCGCTCGCGCAACTCGCGGTGCAGGCGGATCATGGCGATCTTGATGATGTCGGCGGCAGTGCCCTGCACCGGGGCGTTGATCGCGGCGCGCTCGGCGGCCTGGCGCACGCCGCCGTTCGACGAGGTCAGTTCCGGCATATAGCGGCGGCGGCCCAGCAAGGTCATGACGTAGCCGCATTTGCGCGCTTCTTGCAGCGTCTCGTCCATGAAGCGGCGGATCTTGGGGTAGCGCGCCCAGTAGCGTTCCAGGAAGCCCTGCGCGTCCTGGTGGGTCAGGCTGGTGTCGCGGGTCAGCCCGTAGGTGCCCATGCCGTAGAGCACGCCGAAGTTGATGCGCTTAGCAAGGTAGCGCATTTCGGGCTTCACCTGGTCCATCGGCACATCGAATAGCTCCGCGGCCGTGGCCGCATGGACATCGCCGCCGCTGCGGAAGACGTTGACCAGCGTCTCTTCGCCGGTCATATGGGCCAGGATGCGCAACTCGATCTGCGAGTAGTCGGCAGCGTAGAGCGTGGAGGGGCGGGGCACCAGCGGCTTGGGCGAGGTATTGTCGGCGACGAAAGCCCGCCGCACCAGCCGCCCGACCTCGGTGCGGACAGGGATGTTTTGCAGGTTGGGATTGGACGAACTCAGGCGCCCGGTCGCGGCGACGGTCTGGTTGAACGAGGTATGCACGCGCCCGGTGTCCGGGTTCACCAGCAGCGGCAGCGCGTCCAGGTAGGTCGATTTGAGCTTGTTCCTCGAGCGCCACTCGCTCACCATGTCGATGATCGGGTGCAGGTGGCGGATATTGTCCAGCACTTCCTGGCTGGTCGAATAGCCGGTCTTGGTGCGCGAGCGCCCGGCCAGGCCCAACTCCTCGAACAGCACCTGCCCCAGTTGCTGCGACGAGTTGATGTTGAAGGGGTGGCCCGCCGCCTCGAAGATCTGGGCTTCCAGCGCCGCCATCTTGGCGTACAGTTCGGTGGACAGGCTCTGCAACTGCGAGACATCGACATAGACACCGGCTAACTCCATGGAGGCCAGCACCGGCACCAGCGGCATCTCCAGTTCGACAAATAGCTTCCAGAGGTCGGGCGTTTCTTGCAGCTTCGGCACCAGCGTCTGGGCCAGCCGGTAGGTCATGTCGGCGTCGGCGGCGGCATAGGCCCCGCCCTTGACGACATCGACCTGATCGAAGGTCAACTGCCCGCGCCCGCTGCCGATCAGGTGGGTAATCGGCGTCATCTCGACGCCGAGCCGCGTGAAGGCCAGTTCCTTGAGGCCCTTGGACCGCTCGCCCAGCAGATAGGCGACAATCATCGTGTCCACGCCGATGCCGGCCTCGTTCACCGGCATCCCCGCCCGCTCCACGACCATCATGTCGTACTTTTCGTTATGGCCGTCCTTCAGGGGGTGCGCTGCGGCGAAGATCGGGCCGAGCACCGTCCGCACGTCCTCCAGGGACACCTGCTCCGGCGCCGGCTGGCCGGGCGGAGCGACATGGGCCACCGGCACATAATAGGACTCGCCCGCCGCCGGGGCCACCGACAGACCCACCAGGTCGGCCAGCATCTCTTCCTTGCTGGTGCTCTCCACGTCGAAGGCGAAGCGATCGACCTCCTGGAGCCGCTTCGCCAGCGCCTCCAGCGCCTCGCGGGTGGTGACAAGCTGGTAGCCGGGCGGCATGGTGCCCTGGTCCGCTGCCGCGTCCACGGCAGCCATCGCCTGCACGGCAGACTCGTCGGTGAACAGGGCGAGCTGCTGGACGGGGCCGGGCCGCCCGGCGACGGGGGCCACGGGCACGGGGACCGCCGGAGCGTTCGGCAGCTTGTTGATCAGGTTGCGGAACTCCAGCGCGCGGAAGAGGTCCACCACGCGGTCGCGGTCGTAATCGCCGGCCCGGCAATAGGCCAGATCGAGCGTCACCGGCACGTCGCGCACGATGGTCGCCAGGTGCTTGCTCTGCCGGGCCTGCTCGGCGTGCTCGCGCAGCGCCTTCTGCGCCTTGGGCGGCTTGATCTCGTCCAGGTGGTCGAGCATCGTCTCCAGCGTGCCGTATTGCGTGATCAGGTCGGTGGCCGTTTTCTCGCCGATGCCGGGCACGCCGGGGATGTTGTCGGACTTGTCGCCGATCAGCGCCTTGTAGTCGGGGATGAGCAGCGGCCCGAAGCCGTAGCGCTCCTCGACGGCGGGCACGTCGTAGAGCTTGGTCTCGTTGAAGCGGTTGCGCCCGGTCGGGGTCACGACCTCGGTCGCCTCGGTGACTAGCTGCAACTCGTCCATGTCGCCGGTGACGATGAGCGTGCGGATGCCCTGGCCCTCGGCCTGGCGGGCCAGCGTGCCGATCACGTCGTCGGCCTCGAAGCCCTCCTGCTCAAAAATCGGCGTCTTGAGGGCGTCGAGCAACTCGCGCACGCGCTTGATCTGCCCGCGCAGGTCGTCGGGCATGGCCGAGCGAGTGGCCTTGTAGTCGGGCGACAGGTCGTGGCGGAAGGTGCGCCCGCGGTCGAAGGCCACCGCCAGGTACTCCGGCTTCTCCTTGCGCAGGGTGTCGAGCAGCATGGTGGTGAAGCCGAGGATGGCGTTGGTCGGCTCCCCGTCCTTCGTCATCATGTTCGGCGGCAAGGCGTGATAGGCCCGATAAATCAGGGCATAGCCGTCAACGAGCATCAAGGTCGGGCGCGCGTCGGGCGCGGGCGCAGCAGTCTCGGCAGCCGTAGGGGAGGCAGTACTCATGCCCTCATTATAAGCATTTTGCGGCCCGCGCGCAAAAGGAATCGGGCCGATTTGCGGTCGGTAATTAGAACGAATGTGCTTGAGGCTACGGGCGGAGCGAATAGGCCGCTAATGATTCTGCTGGGCGGCAGGCCGGTTTGAAACCGGCCCCTACACCGCAGAATCACCGTGATCGGCTACTAACCTATAGTATCGTTTATAATGAGTGAGTTACCAAATACGGCGCCGGTAGTCTTCATGAAGGGTAAATTGCATGTCCAAGCGGCAGTGGTTGCTATTATGGGTGCCGGCTTCATCTGTAGGCTGGCCGGTGCTCTATATCATGTGGTTAGCGACGAGTATTCATGTGATGGTGGGCGGCCTGTTATTTTATGTGGTTAAGGTGGCGGTGAGCGGAGCCGTAGCCGGGTTTTGCGTCGGATTCTTACAACAGAGAGCTCTCCAACGCCGGGGGCTTGGACACCTCTCCTGGTTGCAAGGCACCACCGGCGGTTGGATGCTGGGGAGCTTGTTTGGGGTGCTGGTCACTGTACTCCCTGTTGTGCAAGAACTCAATCTCCCAGCGACGAGTGCCCCGACAGGTGGGTACTTACTGGATTTTTATGCGCTCCTCTCTTTCGATCATTTCGTTTGGGGTGGCTTGCTTGGTGGGTTAGGGATTGGTCTCGGTCAATGGTGGGTGTTGCGCCGTTGGTGGTCCGGTGCGCTCCTCTGGATTCCAATCAATGCCCTCAGTTGGGCTGGGGCATGGATGCTGGGCTTCGCCGTAGAGCGTATTCTTATCTGGCCCTGGGTCGTCGCATGGCTTCTACCTGGCTTGCTCACTGGCCTGGTGCTATACGAGGTATCTGGACGAGCGGAGGCTGCCGCTTTGACGGCAGCATGATAAGTCGGCATGACGCCGTCTGCGATCTTCGCACAGATGCGGAAGCATGCTATCTTAAACGACATCGAACAAGCCGCCGGAGACATGATCATGGGTATGCAAAGTAGAATGCTGAATCGGGCGGTGATCGGGGAATGGGTTTTAGCCACTTCACTGGGGTTTATTTTCTATCCCCTTATTTACAGAATGGCCCTTACTCCCTCCGATG
>DASSGZ010000134.1:0-3905 GCA_035693165.1 Chloroflexia bacterium
CGGCCGCGATCGGCGGGTAGGTCGGCACCGCCGTCGCGCTCACGACGGCGGTGGCCACGGCGGCAGCCGGCGGGCGCGCGCCGATGGCCTGGCGCCAGGCTGCTTCGAGCCCGGCCAGGTTCAGGTTATAGGTGGCCTGGAGCGCCTCCTCGATGGTCCGGCCGTCATGCAGCGCGGCGAAAAGGTCGCGCATCCGGTCGGGGCCAAATGTGCTGACCAGGTAGTTCACCAGGCTATACGACTCGACATAAGAGAGGTCGGCCTTATCGGCGTGTTCGGAGAAGCCGCCGCTGAGGGCGGGCACCGAAATCAAGGTATCGGCGGCGATGGCGGCGCGGAGCTGGTCGCGCATCGCGGCGTCGGGGCCGCCTTCGCCGTAGACGGCGATGCCTTCGTTGAGCCAGGTGGGCACGCTGCTGAGGCAGGAGAAGGTCAGGTGGCCGACCAGCACGTGGGTGAGTTCGTGGGCGACGGTTTGTCGGCCCCAGTCCAACTGGTCGGGCGCGATGCCGATGATGACGATGTCGGCGGTGGGGAAGGCCTGGCCTCCGGTCCAGCCGGGTTCGTAGAGCGTGGCGTCGCGCATGTCGTCGGCGTTCGCGTAAATATAGAGATCGATGGGCGCCGTGTCGTGCACGCCGGTGGTCTGCTGCAACTGGCGCAGCGCGCCGGTGCCCGCCGCCAGCAACTCATTGGCGAACGCCTGCGTGCCGTTATACCAGTGCAGGGTCAACTGCTCTTGGCGGGCACTCTGCCAGGGGTGCTTCTGGTCGAGCCAGACGACGCGCTTGCGCTCGGAGACCTGCTCATGCCCGGCCTGGTCGGTGACATGCCAGCGATACCAGAGGCGGGCGCCGGGCGGTTCGGCGCCGGACTTGCGCATGTCCCAGGTCCAGGTGACATCGAGGGCGGGGGCGGGCGTGATCGGGGGCAGGGCTTTGGCGGTGACGGTGCCGCAGGTCAACTTCTCGACGCCGTATTCGAGAACCACGCGCTGGATGGGGCTGCCGGCGGCGATATGGGCGCGGAAGACGATCTGCTGCGGGAAGTCGATGGTCACGCCGCGATCCTCAATGGTGATCGCGTCAGCCCCGGTGGGCGCCAGGGCGCGGGCGGCGGGCGCGGCGGGCGGTGGCAGCGCCCCGGCCTGCACCGCGACGGGCACAGTCGCCGGGACAGCGACCGCGACGGCGAGCAGCAGGAGCGCCAGGAACCAGGGACGGGGAATCGTGGGCATGCGGCATCTCTCCGGATGCGGGAGCGTGGGGCTGACGCCGGGCGCGCCGGGCCGGTTTCAAGCCGGCCCCTAGAGTGACCGGGAAGGGAGACCAACCGCGGCGGCGCGGGCAGGCGGCCTGGACAAATAGTGCGGTCTTTACTATACCTGCTCAGGCGGCGGATCGTCAAGGGAAATCGTGGGCACAGCAGGGGTATTTTAGTACCAGCCGGGGTCCTGGATGGGCCGATGGCCGATAACCGGTACCGGCAGGCACCGGAATAGCGGGGCGTATGATCGCTTGCGGGCCGGTTGATCCTCGGCGCCGTACGCCAAAATGCCGCCTGGCCCATGTCTGCCGCAAGGCCAGGCGGCATCGCGCGACGGGGGGATTAGCCCTGGGCGGGCGGCTCCATGCGGAACCAGTAGAAGCCATAGGGCGCCAGCGTCAAGAAGTAGGGCAAGTCGCCCACCGGCGGGAAGCGCGTATCGCCCAGGAGCTCGACCGGGGTGGCGCTGCGATACTCCGGGATGTTCAGTTCGACCGGCTGGGCCGACCGCGACAGGTTGCAGACGATCAGAATATCCTGCCCCTGGTAGCTGCGCACGAAGGCCAGGATGCGGTTGTTCTCGGGATTCAGGAACCGGGTATCGCCGCGGCCAAAGGCGGGGTACTGCTTGCGCACCGCGATCATACGCTTCATCCAGCGCAGCAGGCTGTATTGCGTGCGCTGCTGGGCCTCGACATTCACGGCCTGGTAGCCATAGAGCGGGTCACTGATCACCGGGCTGTAGAGCCGGGCGGTATCGGCCCGCGAGAAGCCGGCGTTGCGATCTCCCGTCCACTGCATCGGCGTGCGCACGCCGTCGCGGTCGCCCAGGTAGATGTTGTCGCCCATGCCGATCTCGTCGCCGTAATAGATGATCGGTGTGCCGGGCAGGCTGAAGAGCAGGCTGTTGAGCAGTTGAATCTGTTCCCGGCTGTCGTCCAGTAGCGGGCTCAGGCGGCGGCGGATGCCCAGGTTCAGGCGCATGCGCGGGTCGGTCGCGTACTCGGTGTACATGTAGTCGCGGTCTTCGTCGGTGACCATCTCCAGGGTCAACTCATCGTGGTTGCGCAGGAAGATGCCCCACTGGCAATTCTCCGGGATGGTGGGCAACTGGGCGATGATGTCCACGACGGGGTGCCGGTCGGCCCGGCGCAGGGCCATGAAGAGCCGCGGCATCAGCGGGAAGTTGAAGCACATCTGGAACTCGTCGCCGTCGCCGAAGTAGGGACGGAGATCGGCGGGCCACTGGTTGGCCTCGGCGAGCAGCACCTTGTCCTTGTAGTTCTCGTCGATGAACTTGCGTACTGCCTTGCAGTACTCATGCGTCTCCGGCAGGTTTTCGCAGTTGGTGCCCTCGCGCTCGAACAGATAGGGCACGGCATCGCAGCGGAAGCCGTCTAGCCCTTTGTCGAGCCAGAAACTCAGCACCCGGAGCATCTCCGCGCGCACCTCGGGGTTGTCGAAGTTCAGATCGGGCTGGTGGCTGAAGAAGCGATGCCAGAAGTATTGCTTAGCTTCCGGGTCAAAGGTCCAGTTGGACCGCTCGGTGTCAATGAAGATGATGCGGGCATCCTGGTATTTCTTGTCCGTGTCGCTCCACACATAGTAGTCCCGTTTCGGCGAATCGGGGGAGAGCCGCGACTCCTGGAACCAGGCGTTCTGATCCGACGTGTGGTTGAGCACCAGGTCGGCCAGCACGCGGATGCCGCGCATGTGCGCCTCGGCCAGGAACGCCTCGAAGTCGGCGACCGTGCCGTAGTTGGGATGAACGGTGTAGTAGTCGGCGATGTCATAGCCGTCATCGCGTAACGGCGACTGGTAGAAGGGCAACAGCCAGATGCAATTGATGCCTAGGTCTTGCAGGTAATCCAGTTTTTCGATCAGCCCGCGGAAGTCCCCGACCCCGTTGCCGTCGGCGTCATAGAAGGCTTTGACGTGGAGCTCGTATATGATCGCGTCTTTGTACCAGTCATTGTCGCTCATGGGTCGTTATCACACTCCTGGTTTTGGTGTGGGTACGGTGCGTTGGGATGCAAAACGAGTTGGCGCGCTACTGAGCAGGGCTGCACCGCAAGTAATGTACCACCGCCTCGCGGATTTCCCGGCGCGAATCCGGCCTCCCGCGGCAGCCAGGGCACGGATCTGGCTAACCCCTACGGCTCAGGATTCCCGGAATCACAATCCCATGATGAGGTAGGAGACGATGGAGATCACAAAGGATCCGCGCCGGGTGGTTGTCGAGGGAGTGGACCCGGAGGTCGACGACGGGCGCTTCCCGATCAAGCGCGTGGTTGGCGAACGCGTGATTGTCGAGGCCGATGTGTTCACCGACGGGCATGAGGCCGTGTCGTGCGCGGTGTTGTATCGCAAGGAGGGCGCCGCGCCCTGGAACGAGGCGCCCATGACCGAGCTGGTCAACGACCGCTGGCGTGCCGAGTTCATGGTCGCCGAGATGGGCCACTACCAGTACACCGTGCAGGGCTGGCTCGACCACTTCAAGCACTGGTCGCGCGACCTGGGCAAGCGCATCGCCGCCGGGCAGGATGTGTCGATTGACCTGCTGATCGGCGCCCAGTATGTGGAGGAGGCCCTGCCGCGGGCGACCGGGGCCGACCAGGACAAGTTGCGCGGCTACCTGG
>DASSGZ010000135.1:0-3646 GCA_035693165.1 Chloroflexia bacterium
GCGGGCACCATCCGATCAGAGATCGCAGGCGCCCGTAGTGCGGTAGGTGTCGCGCGACCGGCGCGGGGCCGATCGCGCGGGTGGGGGTCCAGGGGCGGCACACGGAGCGCCGTCCCTGGGCCTGGGGTTACGGGTTCTTGCCGGCAGCCGGCTGCGCAGGGGCGCAGGCGTTCGGGAAGAACGTCTGGGAGGCCACCTTGCTGACCTGGCCGCGGGTGATGTTGTTGAACGGCCGGTAGTAGATGCCGGGGCAGGGCTCGCCGGGGCCGCCGCAGGTGTAGCCGCTGATCACGCCATGCAGCGACAGCCGTTCGATGAACACATAGAACGGGTTGGCCGCGGGCACGTCGGCGAAGGTCTGGCCGGTCGGCGTCTCGTTGTAGCCGGCGGCGTTGGCGTCGATCTTGGCAAGCTGGCCGCGCGTGACGGGCAGTTCCCAGCGGAAGCAGGGCGTGCCGGTCGGGCAGTTAGCCGCCGTGTCGTAGCCGCTGATCGCCCCGGTCGCCGCCAGCCGCTCGATGTAGACATAGAACGGGTTGGCCGGCGGCACATCGGTGAACGTCTGGCCGCTGACGGTGGCGTTCAGCCCGGCGGAGTTGGCGATGATCTTCGACACCTGGCCGCGGGTCACGTCGTTGCCCCAGCGGAACGTGTTATCCGCGTAGCCGGAGATGATGCCGCGGCAGTACAGGCACTGGATGTACTGGTAGAACGGGTTGAATTGGTCCACGTCCGTGAACGGCAGCGGGCAGTTCACCGGGGTGCTGGTCGCCGTGGGCGGGGCCGCGGTGCTGGTGGCCGTGACCGGCACGGTGGTATCGGTCGGCACGGCGGTGGCCGTCTCGGTCGGCACGGCGGTGTCGGTGGCCGTCGCGGTCGGCACCGGGGTGTCGGTGGCCGTCGCGGTCGGCGTGGTCAGCCCGCAGGGGATGTTCTGCACGGTCAGCGTGTAGTCGCCGCATGTGGCGCCCGACGTGACCGCCTGGACGTTGACATAGAAGGTGGTGTGCGCGGGCACGCTGAAGGAGTAGCTCAGCGGCCCGGTGGCGTCGGGGCTATGGCCCAGGTCGCCGGCAAAGTTGGCGCACAGGTTGTTGGGATCGAAGCTGGTGAGATAGGCCCCGCTGAACAGGAACGGCGACCCGACACAGGACGTGGAGCCCAGGGTCACCATGATACAGGCAGCGTTGTCCGAGTCGTTGCTGAACGGGTAGAGATCGTAATAGAAGGTGCCCGCGCCGGTCGTCGAACACGTGGTGGGCGCCGCGCAGGTGGTGGCCGGGTCGTCGCGGAACAACCGCGTGGTGGTCGACAGGTCGGTGTTGGTGAGCGTGCCGGTGAGCACCTGGGTCACGGTGCAGGCCGGGGGCGTCGAGGTAGGCGTGGGCGCGCCGCCGGGCGCCGCGATCCGCCCGGTGGCGACCGGGTGGGCGCCTGCGGGCCGGCCCGCCAGGGCGCCGGTGACGGCAAAGAGCGCGACCAGGGTGAGGGCCAGGCCCGCCCAGGGTAAAAGTCGCCGCATAGATTACTCCTCTTCCTGCTTATCGTACTGATTGATCAGAGGCATTGCCCGCACAAGCCCCGGCTGGGCGCCGTGGATTCCCCTCCTTTCCGCCGTCAGTTGCTCGCCGCGCGCAATTGCCCCGCCAGCAAGGTTCGTTCCCCCGGTCCGGACGAGTGGTCAGGGGTCGGTGCAACGCCGTGTCCCGGCGGCCCCGCTGCGCGATCAGGTGGCGAGGGCGCCCACTACACGCCTTGTCACTCGGAGCGCAGCGAAGAGTCTCGGCGCCCACCCCCCGCGCGCAAACGAGATTCTGCGCTGCGCTCCGAATGACAATCGCGGCGCGCCGCGATTCTGCGCTGCGCTCCGAATGACAATCGTGCCACTGACCACCGCCCACTCGTCACCCGTCGCGCAGCACGCGCCGGATCGTGCTGCCGTCGGTGAAGCCGAGCGGCAGCAGCGCGCCGAGCGTGAAGACGAGCAGGTTCTCCCAGAAGGCGAAGCGGGCCAGGGCGTGGCGCCGGTGCTGCGCGGGCGGGGTGGCCCGCCAGAGCAGGCCCAGGGCCACCGTCAGCAGCGCGCTCGCCAGCGGGCCGCCCAGCGCGCGCCGCAGGTGCACCCGCGCCGGCAGCGCCGGCTCGTCCGCCGGGTAGACCGACGCGCTGAGCACCGTCCAGAAGCGCAGGCCCGTCATCGGGTAGCCGGTGCTGCGCGCCGCCAGCGCGTGCCCGCCCTGGTGCCAGCATTCCGACGCCCAGTGCACCGCGCTCGTCACCAGGCCCACGCGCACCGCCCGCCCCCACGGCACACCCATGGCCCGCACGCCCGCCGCCAGCAGCGCCCACAGCCCCAGCGCCCCCGCCACCGCCGACGCATCCGCGCTCACCCGGAACCCGCCCAGGCGCGCCAGGGGAACCTCTTTCCGCATATGTCCCTCCCGCATGTGTAGGATCGAATCGCCGCCCCCATCCTACACCCCGCGGGCGCCCTGTCAAGCGGCCCCCGCCGCGAAGACGATTAATAACAATTAGCTTCGCGTCCTTCGTTCCTTCGCGGTGACAACCCGTCGTCGCCGGCGAGGCCCGGCTATTCGGCCACAACCACGTAGTCGGTGAAGAATTGCGGATCGCCCGCGCCGCGCGCCAGGGTCGCGGCTTTCTCAAACAGGCGGCGCAGCGGCTCCGGTAATTGCTCCATACTCTCGGCCGTAGGCTGGCCGGGCGGAAACACCTGGTCGCGCGCCGCCGCGCTATCGAACTCCCAGAGCGCGGCGTAGCGCCCCGCGCGGGCGCCGCGATCCCCCTTCAAGAGCGAGACTTTCCCGCCGGGGATCGCATGGAGCAAGGCCGCGCCCTCGCCGGCCATGAACTGCTCATATGCGGCCCCGGTCACGCCGGGCTGCAATTCGAGGGGGTGGATACCATACACTTTCGCCATGGGATAGCCTCCTTCTACGGACCCGCTAACAATGGTTGCTCGTGGCCGCGTCCAGATGCCCATGGGCACACAGGGGGAAGAGAGGAACTAGGGGGAACGGGGGGTGCCTTGCCTCTATTATACGCCCGCCTGTCAAGAGGGCCGCCGGGTACCGGTCCACCCCGAGTTGTCGTGGGGCGGGCAGAGGCCGGGGGTCAGCCTGGCATCCCGGTGCGGGACCAACCTACCCCCCCAACCCCCCTTCCCGGCGCGGGAAGGGGGGCGACGACCGGCGCAAACTGCGTTCTCCCCTGCCCGCGGCGGGCGGGCCGGCGGTCTCCCCTCCCCGCCGCGGGGTGGGGTATACCCCAGCCGGGGGAGAGGTTGGCAGGGTTTGGCCCCGAAAATGGATATATATAGTAGGGGGTCTGCGCGTTGCCTGCCCCTGGCGCCGCCGTGGTGAGAATTTATCACGGGGGGCTTGCTTTCCTAGAACATTTGTGCTATAATAGGTACCAGTAAGGCCGCCGGGCGCCATCCCCGGCCCGGCGGCGGTGTTGGCCTGATTCCCGTCCGATTTGTCGTAATACCATGCACTCTGGGAGGCTCCTGTATGCAGCCCGCGCTTCACCCTGCCACAAAAGCGATCGTCATCGACACCCCCGTGCTCATGTTGCCCGCCCTGGCCCGCCTCATCGGCATGGACGACGCCATGCTCTTGCAGCA
>DASSGZ010000136.1:0-4693 GCA_035693165.1 Chloroflexia bacterium
CCCTATAATGGGCCGAGATGTTGCCCGGCGGGACCGGGCCGGGAGGACACGGGGATGGACAGCACGGCGCCGGGGCGCGGCCATTTCATCGTTCTGGAGGGCACCGACGGGTCGGGGCTGAGCACCCAGGCCGCGCTGCTGCGCGATCACCTGCTCGCCGCCGGGCGCGCCGCCTACCTGACCAAAGAGCCGAGCGACGGCCCGGCGGGGGCGATGGTCCGCCTGGCCCTGACGCGCCGCCTGGGCTACGCCCCGCACACCAGCCACGCCACCGGCGCCGAGACCACCAGCGAGGAGTGGGCGCCGCTGGGCGATGAAGTCATGGCTCTGCTCTACGCCGCCGACCGGCTCGACCACCTGCGCCAGGACATCGAACCCCGCCTGGCGCGCGGCGTGGACGTGGTCTGCGACCGCTACCGGCTCTCCTCCCTGGCCTACCAGTCGCTCACCGCCGACCTCGACTGGGTGGCCGCGCTGAACAGCAAGGCCCGCCGCCCCGACCTGACCGTTTTCCTCGACGTGCCGCCGGAGATCTGCCGCGAACGCATGGCTCGCCGCCAGGGCGCGGTCGAACTCTACGAGCAGGAGAGCAAGATCCGCCGCGTCCGCGAGCACTACCTGGAACTGATCGCCGCCGCCGAAGCCGCGGGCGAGCGCATCGTGCGCGTGGACGGGCGGGGCGATGCGGGCACGGTGGCCGGGCTGGTCTGGGCGGCTTGCCAAGCGGCCCTGCCTGGGCTATACTAGGCGCGAACCATGAGTGCTAACCTCGCGCCTGTCCTAACCCAGCTTGCGTCATTGTTCGGGGTCATCGTCATCGGCGCCCTGCTCAAGGTGCTCGGTATTTTGCCCGCCGAGCTGGCCCCGCTGGTTTCCCGCGTCGTCATGACGCTGACCCTGCCCGCGCTGGTCTTTACTGCCATCCGTAGCGCGGGCGCCAAGCCGTTCAGCCTCGACCTGCTCAAGATGCCGCTGCTGGCCGCCATCGTTATTGCGGCCTCCTGGGTGCTGGCCTGGCTGGCGGCGCGCGCGCTGCACCTCAATCGCCCGCAAACCGGCGCTTTCATTCTGGCCTCGATCTTCGGCAGCACCGCCTTCCTCGGCTACCCGATCATCACCGCGCTCGCCACGGTCGATAAGATCGGCGACACCGGCCAACTGGCGCACGTGCTCTACAGCGAGATCGGCACGCTGGTCGCGCTGGTCACGTTCGGGCTGATCGTGGCGTCGATCTACGGGGAGGGCGCCGAGGTAAGCTGGCGCAACTTGCTGGCCGTGCCCCGCGCGGCGCCGTTCATCGCGCTCATGCTGGGCCTGTTGTTCTACAGCGACCCGCTGCCCGGCGTCATCACCAACCTGATGAACCTGATGGGCCAGACCACCTCTTTCCTGATGATGCTCTACCTGGGCATGAGCATCGTCGGCACCGGCGTGCTGGCCTACTGGCGGCCCGTGCTGGTCTCGCAGGGCATCAAGCTGCTGTTCGCCCCGCTGCTCGGCGTGCTGCTGGTCGCGCTGCTCGGTATGCAGGGCAACCCCGATCTGCTCAAAGTCGCCGTCATCGACTCCTCGACGCCCAGCATCCTGCTCTGCCTGGCCTACGCCGCGCAATACAAACTCGACCTGCGCCTCGCCACCACCCTCGTCTTCAGCAGCTTTGTCCTCAGCCTCATCACCATGGGCCTCTGGCTCACCCTGGTCATCCAGTAGATCACCCATCGCCCGACGGCGAGTGGGAATCAAGCACCTGAGTGCGTCCTATCCGGTCCTCAAGGCGTAGATTGCACCGGCCCGCGTGCCCTATGATAAGACCATCGCCGATGAACAGGCTGCTTATCCATAGGAGGAGGGACGTGGATGAAAGTCAAGATGATCTTGCCGGCGCTGACCGAAGCACTCAGCCCCTACTGGCGCCCGATCAAGTATTCCCTCTTTCCGCCGCTGGGCCTCGCCACCCTCGCCGCCTACCTGGACGCGGACGACGAAGTGGTCTTGCAGGACGAGCATGTCGAGCCGCTGAACCTGACCGATTCGCCCGATCTGGTGGTGATCCAGGTCTACATCACGTCGGCCTATCGGGCCTATGAGCTGGCCGACCATTACCGGGCGCGGGGAGCCTATGTCGCGCTTGGCGGCCTGCACGTCACATCCCTGCCCGACGAGGCTGCCGCGCACGCCGACACCATCTTCTGCGGCCCCGGCGAGGATACCTGGCCGGCGTTCCTGGCCGACTTCCGCGCCGGGCGGCCGGGCCGGGTCTACCGCTCGACCACCCGCACGCTGGCCGGGCTGCCGCCCATCCGGCGCGACCTGATTAAGCGCCGGCTCTACCTCTGTCCCAACTCCATCGTCGTCTCGCGGGGCTGCCCGCACGTGTGCGATTTCTGCTACAAAGAGGCGTTTTATCGCGGGGGCAAGTCGTTCTACACGCAGGCTGTGGACGACGCGCTGGCCGAGATTGCCCGGTTACCGGGCCGCCACGTCTATTTCCTCGACGATCACCTGTTCGGCAACGCCCGCTTCGCCGGGGCGCTGTTCGAGGGCATGCGCGGGATGGGCCGGGTCTGGCAGGCGGCGGGCACCGTCAAGGCGGTTTTGCAGCCGGGGCTGTTGGAGCAGGCGGTCGCCGCCGGGCTGCGCAGCCTCTTCGTCGGCTTCGAGACCCTGAACCCGGCCAACTTGACGGCCCAACGCAAGTACCAGAACCTCGACCGGGACTACAATGCCGCGATCCGCCGCCTGCACGACCTGGGGGTAATGGTCAACGCCAGCTTCGTCTTCGGCATGGACGACGACGACGCGGACGTTTTCGCCCGCACGGTGGCGTGGGCGGTGGAGCAGGGCATCGAGACGGCGACCTTTCACATCCTCACGCCGTACCCGAGCACGGCGCTCTACCAGCGCATGGCGGCCGAAGGCCGGTTGCTGCACTCGCGCTGGGACCTCTACGACACCCGCCACGTCGTCTACCGCCCAGCCCGGCTGAGCGCCACGCAACTGGAAGCCGGCTACTGGCGCGCCTACCGGGCTTTCTACCGCTGGGGCGCGATCTTCCGGGGCGCCGCCACGCACGCCGGTTGGCGCACGCGCCTGCGCCACGTCGCCTACGCGGGCGGCTGGAAGAAGTGCGAGCCGTTCTGGGATCGCGTCATCCGGGCGCACCGCGTGACGCGGCTGCTGCCGTTGCTTGAGACGGTGCTGGCGGCGTTTGGCGCGCATGCAAACGGGCCGGCGTCTACCGTCCCCGCTGCCTCCGCGCAAGCTAACCGGCCACCCGCCCGGCGGGTCGCGTAATGAGCGCAAGGGTTGGACTCAGGGCAACGTGAACGGCTGCACCGTGACCCGCCCGCGGGTGGTCGCCGGGCCGGGCGTGGCGGGCGGGGTGGCGCCGGTCAGCGCGGGACCGAGCGTGGCGCCGGTGGTGGCCGTGGTGAAGCCGCCCAGGCCCGCCGCGCGCGCCTGGGCGGGCCAGGTCGCGGCTGCGGTGAGGGTAGCCGCCAGGAACCAGGAGCGGGCGTAGAAGTCGGGCGCCAGGGTCAGCGGCAGCCACCAGCTATCGGTGAGCACGACCGGCCCCGGCGCGGCGGCCACGGCGGCGGCCCAGCTTTGCGCCTCCAGCTTGCCGTCGCGCAGGGCGGTCCAGCCGCGCGCCAGGAACCCCGCGCCGATCAGGGCCAGCACGGCGGCGGCGGTCAGCGCCAGCCGGGCGGCAGTACGCACCGCTGCCCCATCGGGGGTACGCGCCGTGGCCGCCAGCCGGGCCAGCGCCGGCACCACCAGCGCGATCAGCAGTGGATAGGCGGGCAGCAGGTAGCGCTGGCCCCACTCGTAGCGGCTGATCGGGCCGATGCCGCTGAGCGCGCTGATGATCAGCACGTGCAGCAGCAAGTACAGTATCGTGAATGTGCCGAGCACCGTCACGGGTTCGGCCTCCCGGCCGGCGGGCGGGCGCGCGGCAAAGGCGGCCACTACCAGCGGAGCCGCCAGCACGAAGCCGTGCAAGCTGCTGTAGGGATTCGGATCGAGCAGCACCGGCAGTGTGCCCAGCGCCAGGATGCCCAGCCCCGCCGGCAGCAGCCAGTTGGCCGGGCGCGCCGGCACATGTCCCGTCCGCCGCGCCGCCCGGCCGGCGAAGAGCCGGTTGAGACCGGGCACGAGCACACCGGCCATGACCACGACCGTGCCGATCAGCAGCAGCGCCACCAGGCCGGGATTAACCACCGGGCTGGTCGGCGTGTCGGGCCCGGCCAGGAAGTCGGGGATGAGTCGGGCGCGCGCCTGCGCCAGGTAGCGGATCGGCGGCAGCGCCAGGCCGCCCGCCGTCGCCGGGGTGCCGCCGCCGAAGTACCAGGTGGCGTGTTGCGGCAGCGGCCCGCCCGCGCTGGCGGCGTAGTAGCCCCACAGCGGCAGCAACACGATCAGCAGCCCGGCCAACCCCGCGCCGCCCAGCCGCACGACTCGCCAGGCGGCGGCGCGGTCGGGCGCCGGGTGCGGCGCGTCGCCCGGTAGCAGCGCGGCCACCGCCCGCACGGCGAACAGCCCGCCCGCGACCAGGACGAGGATATACAACTCGGAGCGCAGGTAGATGCCCGCGCCCATCAGCGCGCCGGCGCCCGCCAACTGCCGCCAGTCCCGCTGCGGCAGCCCGCGCACGATCAGCAGCGCCGCCCCGGCCACCAGCGCGGCGGCCAGC
>DASSGZ010000137.1:0-9924 GCA_035693165.1 Chloroflexia bacterium
GGGCAAAATCAACCAGACACCCAGGCAGATTACCGCCGCCGTGGCCGCCGACTCCAGCACGCTGACCACCCAACTGAAACGCGCCTGCAGGCTCGCCGCCTCCAGCGCGGCCTCCATCGTCTGCCGGCTCTGCTTGGCGAATTGCTGAGCTTCGTTGCCGCCGCGCCCGTAGGTCTGGATCACACGGATCGAGGTGAGCATCTGCTGGGCGGCGGCGGCCAGTTCGCCCTCGCGCGCCCGCTGTTTCTTCGAGGCGGCCTTGATGCGCTGCGAGAAATAGTTGGAGATGAGCGCCATGATCGGGATGACCACCGCGGCGACGATCGCCACCTCCCAGCCGTAGAGGATCATGGCGATGACACTCCAGATGATGAGCAGGATGCTGCCGGCGATGTCCGACAGCGAGGCGGTGACGAAGTCCTCCAGCGCGGTCACGTCGCCGGTCACGCGGGTGAGCAGGTCGCCAGTACGCCGCTGGTTATAGAAGGCGAGCGAGAGGCGCTGCAAATGCGAATAGAGGGCGACGCGCAGGTTTAAACCGAGCGTGCGGCCGCCCCGCGCCAGGTAGATCTCGGCCAGGGAGTCGGCCATGCTGTTGAGGGCGGTGAGCAGAATCAGGCCGAGCACCACCAGGGCCACGGTGTCGATGTCCGGGCCGAAGACGCTCGGCAACCCCACGGCCTGCAGCGGGCTGAGGGGCGCCACGGCGGTTTTGCCGGTCAACTGGTCCACGCGCGGGATCAGATAACTGTCGATCAGGTAGGCGACGAGCAGCGGCGGCAGCACCGCGGTGAGCGATTCGACAAGCAGCATGATTCCGCCCTGGATGAACACACGCTGCTGGCCGGTCAGGTAGCGCCAGAGCAGGCGGACGGTCCGCCGGAGTTCGCTCGGCGGCCGGGGGGGCGCCGCGGCGCGGGCAGTGCGCGGCAGGCGCCCGGCACGAACGAGATTGCTCACAGTAACACCTTCTCCCCTTGATCGGTGACAACATCCACGGCCACCACCGGCGCCGCCGGGGGCCGCCGCCCGAAGAGCGCGGCCAGTTGCCCGGCGCCGGCGCGCAGGTCGAAATGCTCGGCCACGGTGCGCTGGGCGGCCTGCCCCAGGCGGGCGCGCCGCGCCGGATCGTCGAGCAGCGCGGCCAGGGCGGCGGCCAGCCTCGGTGCGTCGTGCGGCGGCACCAGCAGCCCGTTGGCCTCGTGCTGGACCAGTTCGGGCACGCCGGAAACGGCGGTGCTCACCACCGGCAGCCCGCAGGCCATGGCCTCAACCAGCACATTGGGCACGCCGTCGCGGTCGCCGTCCTCGGTGATGAACGGCGCCAGCACGAATAGATCGGCGCGCTGGAACACCGGCACCAGTTCGTGCTGCGGGCACACCCCGGCCAGTTCCACCGTGTCCGCCAGGTCGAGCCGGGTGATGATCGCGGCGAGCTCGGCCTCCAGCGGCCCCTCGCCGTAGATGGCGCAGCGGAAGCGGTAGCCCGCCTGCTTGAGCTGGGCGCAGGCGGCCAGCAGGTCGGGGAAGCCCTTCTTCTCGACCAGGCGGCCCACCGACAGCAGCAGCGGCGGGGCCACCGCGGGCGCGGCCTCGTTAGCGGCAGGCGGGGCCGGGCGGAAGCGGCCCAGATCCACGCCGTGGTGGATCAGCCGCACCTTCGCCTGGAGCGCGGGCGGGATGGTTTGTTGCAGGTAGTCGATGTTGGCGGCGCAGCAGGTGACGACCGTGCGCGCCCGGCGCACCCGGTCGATCAGCGCGCCGGGCGGGATCTGGTAGAGGTCGCGCGCATGGGCGGTGAAGCTATAGGGCAGGCCGGTCAGCATCTGGGCCAGCACCGCGATCAGCGTGGGATCGTGGGCGAAATGGGCGTGCAGGTGGCCGGCGGCGCGCCCCTGGCGGCGCTGCTCGATGCGCAGCAACCGCGCCAGGTACACGGCCTGCGCGAAGCAGGCGAAGCGCGAGGCCGCATGATAGCCCGTGTCGATGTTACGGTGGGCCAGCACATAGCGCAAGGCGCGGAAGTAGCGCCGGGGCGCGGCCAGCGCCAGGCGCAGATGCTCGGCGGCGATGAGCGCGGCGGGGCGTTGCGTGGCCGCCTCCAGATAGTGCACGGGCGCCTGCACCTGCCCCACCTCCGGCTGCACGACGGGTTCGCGCGGGTCGGTGCCCGCGAAAATCACGATCCGCACGCCCCGCTGTTCGAGGGCCAGGATCTCGTTCAGGATAAAGGTCTGCGAGAGTCGCGGATAACTCCGGAGGATATAGCCGACCCAGGGTCGCGGGTGCGCATCCATCGTTGTAACCTCTCCAGGATCGCAGCACGGCGAGTCCAGTGGCGCGCCGGCGCGATTGCCCATCGGCCGGCGCGCCGCGCCAGGGTTTATTTTTCCGCCGCCCCGTCGGGGCGCAGAGCACCGGGCGCGGACATGATCAGCGTGGCGAAGGTGCCCGACATCTGCCGGCCCACGTCGTAGCCGAGCGCGGCCAGCCCGTGGGCGACCATCAGCCGGAGCTGGCGGTACTGTTCCTCGCCCTCGGGCCGGGGTCGCAGCCCGCGGCGGGTGCAGAGCTGCTTGGCGATCTTCAAACAGGTATAGCCGTAGAAGTAGACGAACCGGGGGTTGGCTGTCCACCCGGTCTGCCGGGCATAGGCCCGCACGAAGACGCTCTGCAGTTCGGCGCAGCGGCGCGGCGGCATGTTCTTGCGCTGGGCCAGCAGATAGAGATTGGCGCAGAAGTGGGCCAGGTCGAAGTTGGGGTCGCCCAGGCGCATCTCGTCGAAGTCGATGATCTTCAGCCCGTCGGCCACCACGATGTGGCCGTAGTGGAAGTCTTTGTGGATCGGGGCCTCGGCGGCGAAGCCCAGGTTGGGCAGCGCGTCTTGCAGCAACTGCGAGATGCGCAGGGCGTCCTCGGTCTGGTCGGGATATTTATGGCCGATGAGCGCGG
The DNA here is from genome assembly GCA_035693165.1 of Chloroflexia bacterium. Classification (GTDB taxonomy): domain Bacteria; phylum Chloroflexota; class Chloroflexia; order QHBQ01; family JAICKM01; genus JAICKM01. The sequence continues at coordinate 2,953 of DASSGZ010000137.1, forward strand.
CCCAGGCGTGCAGGTTGGCGATCTCGGTGGCCGGCTGGAAGCGGCGCTCCAGCGGCAGGCGGCTCTGATGCAGCAAGCCCAGCCAGGTACCGGCCAGGTCCATGTAGCGCACGGCCTCGTCCTCAAGGATGACCTCGTCGAGGAAGCGGCCTTCCGCGGGGAGATAGACCAGCATCGACAGGTCGGGGATCACGCCCAGCGGCTGCGGGATGCCCACGTCGGTGCGCCCGCCGAAGACGCCCGCCCAGAGCGGGCGCATCGTCGCCTCCACGCGCTCGGCCTGGTTGGCCGCCGGGTAGAGCTTGCCGAAGACCAGGCGGCGCGGCCCGCCCTCGCGGCTGGTCACCTCGTAGTGGATCAGGCCGCGGTTGCCCTGCTTATAGGCGATCAGCTTGGCGTAGCCAACCACCGGGGTGTGCCCCGGCGGCACCAGCGAGGCCAGCCAGGGGGCCAGGTGGCGGGTCATCGCGTCCACATTCAGCGCGACCTGGAGCACGGGCAGGCCGGTGGTGTAGAACGCCGTCGGGTGCTTGTCCATGCTGGTGGACGTCATCACCCGCGCGATTACCGTCTCCTGGACATCGTTGCCGGCTGCGGGGGCCGGGTCGTCGGACCGCTCCGCCATAGGGGTAGACCCCTTTCTCGGGTAGTGCGGGGAAACGAACGGCAAGTTGCACGCAAAGAGGAACGAAATTGGGCGTAGCGACGGCGTAACTTACCGATGGGCGCGGCAGTATATCACTAATGTAACCTATATAGCAGTTGCGCTTTTCAGGTTACGGATCCGGGCAGATGATGTTGTATTCTAGCATAAGGGACCCGCCTTGACAAGATATTCACATGTAGTATAATTTAGAAAGTCCTTATTTCGGCTCAGTTGCGGTATTTTCGAGGCATTCTGGCCGGCGCTCCTCTTCGCTGATCCGCCTCGTTCTGCCCCCCTCGCCCGCCGCCCGAGCCGATGGCGGTCGCTGCTGCACCGGACAGGCGCTACCGCCCCGCTGCGCGGCCCGGCATATACCCGCCGCAAGGGAGAGTCGTGATGGACGACCTCATCAACACGCAACTCGGGCAGTACCGCCTCACCGAAGTGATCCGGCGCGGGGGCATGTCCACCGTCTACAAAGCCTACCAGGAGTCGCTGGACCGCTACGTGGCCGTCAAGGTGCTGTTCCACGGCCAGAACCCGCAGTTCGTGGCCCGCTTCCAGCGCGAAGCCCGCGCCATCGCCCACCTGCAGCATCCCAATATCCTGCCCATTTTCGACTACGGTGAGCAGGACGGCTTGCTCTACCTGATCCTGCAATATATCGAGCAGGGAATGACCCTGAGCGACCTGCTGGGGCACCCGATGGAGCCGGTCCCGGCGCTGCAGTTGATGGGCCGGGTGCTGGCCGCGCTCGACTACGCCCATGAGCGCGGCATCGTCCACCGCGATGTGAAGCCGGCCAACATCTTGATGCCGACGCCAAGCTGGCCTATGCTGTCCGATTTCGGCATCGTCAAGCTGCTGACCGAGAGCGACAACCAGAACCTGACGGCGCAGGGCATGATCGTGGGCACGCCCGCGTACCTGGCGCCGGAGCAGGTGCTGGGCATGCACATCGACCGGCGGACCGACCTCTACTCGGCGGGCATCGTGCTCTACGAGATGGTCACGGGCCGCGTGCCGTTCGACACCGGCACGCCCATCGTGGTCGCCACCAAGCAGGCCTACGAGCCGCCGCCGCCGCCCCTCACCGTGAACCCCCACCTGCCCAGGGCCGTCGAACTCGTCGTCTTGCGCGCGCTGGAGAAGGACCCGGCCAACCGCTTCCAGACGGCCGCCGAGATGGCCGCGGCGCTGGAGCACGTCGCCCGGCAACTCGACTATGCGCGGACCCCCCAGCCGGTGCCGAGCAGCCCGGAGGATGGGGCCGGCGAGGAGGACCTGGACGCCAATTACATGGCCGGGATTGCGGCCTTCGAGGCCGGGCGCTGGGACCAGGCGGTGCAGCGGCTGCGGCAAGTGGTCGCCGCCGACCCGACGTATGCCGATGCCGCGACGATGCTGGAAGCCGCCCAGGAAGCGAAGGCCCAGCAGTCCGGCCCGCCGCCTGCGGCGCCCCCGGCAGTCGCGCCCGTCGTGGCGGCAGCGCCCGTCTCGGCGCCCGCAGAGCCACCGGCGGCAGTAGCGGCGACCCCGCTGCCCGACTCGCCGGCCCCTCAAGAGGCACCGCCGCCCGCCGCAACGCCGGCAACCCCGGCCCGCAGCACGACGACCACCAGCCGCCGCAAGCGGGCGACAACCGCCGGCGCTGCCGCCGGGGTCGCGCCTGCCGTCCCGCCCGCGGTCGCCGCGCCCGCGCTGGATGCCCCTCCGCCGCCCGCCAGTGCCGCGGCGGCTGCGCCGCCCAGCCCCGCAGCGGAAGTCGCGCCGGGCGCCGCAGCCGGCGCAGCTACCCCGCCGCCCTCGACCGGCAGCACAACCGCTAGCCGGCGGCGCGCGCGCACCCCGGCGCCGGCCGCCGCACCGGCCACCCCCGCGCCGAGCACGCCTACCTACCAGACACCGGCGGTGGGGACGCCCCTGGCCGCCGCTGCCGCCGCGCCCGCTGGTCCAGTAGCCAGTACCGCGGCGCAGGCGGCCCCCGCGGACGCCACGGCCACGCCTGCTTCGACCACCAGCCGCCGCCGCCGCGCCACCAGCGCCGAGACGCCGCCCGCCGTGGCACCCGAAGCGCCGGCGCCCGTGCCCCCGGCCGCGCCCGCCGCCACCGAGGCGACCAACGCCCGCCCCAGGACCAGCACGGCCCGTCGCACCGCCGGGGCGGCCGCGGACACGCCCACGCCGATGCCCGTGCCCGCCTCGCCTGCGGCGCTGCCCGATGCCGCCGTGGTGCGTGCCACGCCGCCCGCGCCCCCGCCTGCGGCTGCCGCCCCCGCTCCACAGGCGCGCGAGTGGGAAGCCGGCCCGGTGCCTGTGAGTGCCGCCGCGGTACCGCCCGCGCCGCCCGCCGCCCCGCCGCCCGCCACCCCGCCGCGCGAAGCCGCCGGCGCCCCGGCCTTGCAGCCGGTGACGCGCCGCCGCAACCCGGTGCCCTTCGTCGCCGTGGGCGCGGGCGTGCTGCTGTTGATCCTGGCCGCCGTCTTCGGGCCGGGGCTGCTGGGGGCGCGGACGGGCGGCGGGGGCAGTCCCACGCCCGCCGCGACGGCCCCGCCCACCGCCGCGTCCCTGCCCAGCGCGACCAGCGGCCTGCCCGTCGGCGCCGTGGCGTCGGCAACCCCGGCGCAGGTAGCCGGGGTCGAGCCCACCCTGGCGCCCACCGAGCCGGCGACCACGGCCCCGGCCACCGAGCCGCCCAGCCCGGTCCCGGCCACCGCCGCGCCCACCGCCGCCATGGAGATGCCGACCCCCGCGGCGATCCCGCCCACCACCAGCCAGGACGCGGTCGGCGGCCTGCACTTTACCGACGACGGGCAACACGTGGTCGATCAAGTGGTCGTCACCCTGACCCTGGGCACCCTGCCCGCGCCGCCCGCGGGCCAGGGGCGCGTGGCCTGGCTCGTCAACAGCGCGACCGGCGCCAACCTGAACCTGGGCCGGATCACGCCCGACGCCAAGGGCGCCTGGACGCAGACCTTCACCGACACCCAGCAAGCCAACCTGCTGGCCGGCTATGACGGCTTCGTCGTCACCAACGAGGCGCTCGAAGGCACGCCCTTCGCCCCGTCGAGCGATGTCGTGCTGCACGGCCAGTTGCCGGTGCAGGCCCTGGTCCATATCTCGCACCTGCTGGTCAGCTACCCCGATACACCCGGCCAGGTTGGCCTGGAAGCGGGCCTGCGCGCACAGGTCAACGCGCTGGTCGATCATGCGCAGAAATTGAGCGGGGCGCAGGCCACCGGCAACCTCGCCACCGTGAAACAGGAAGCCGAGGCCATCGCCAACCTGATCGAAGGCACCAAGGCGCCCAATTACGGCGATCTGGACAAAGACGGCCAGATCACCGATCCCGGCGATGGGTTTGGCTTCCTGCAGAACGGCGCGCAGAACGGCTATCTGCTGGGCGTGAAGGATCACGCCGAACTGTCCGCCGCCGCCCCGGATGCCACCGACAACGTCAAGCAGCACGCCGAGGGTGTGGCCGTCACGACCGACAACGTGCGGGACTGGGTCACGCAGATCCGCGATAAGGCGCGGGCGATTATCGGCGCCCCCGACACGACGGCGACCCGGCAGTTGGTGAGCGATATTCTGGACCTCGCCACCGCCGTCGAGCAGGGCCGGTCGATCGGCACCGACGGGAATATCCAGCCGGTCAAGGGCAGCGGCGGCGCCATCACCAGCTACCAGGAGGCGCTGCATATGGCCGACATGCCGATCCAGCCGGCCAAATAGCCCCCGGCGCACCCGGCCCGCGCCGGCGCCGGCTCTACCGTCCCCCGCCCACGGCGCAGCACACGCCGCTGCGCACCGATCCTCGCGTCATGCGTGGCGCGGCGGGGGATTTGTGACCCGCTGGGCGCCCGGCTTATTGACAAGGGGTATCCTCGTAGTATAATATCAAGTGCATATTAACAGCTTGCCGGAGCCGATTTCTATTCACAGTTTACTTAAGGCTTGATCTGCTGTCGCTGTCGCCGCCTTCCCGCCTGATCCCGCCGTACCCCGATGGATTCTCTCGTACCCGGCGCCACGGCAAGTTCCTGCTCTAACGCTACCGCACGCAAAGCAGGCTGACCAGCGCGGAGTAGGCCGATGCGTAACCTGATCGGAAGCCAACTGGGCCAGTACCAACTCACCGAGGTCATTCGGCGGGGCGGCATGGCCACGGTCTACAAGGCCTACCAGGAGTCGCTGGACCGCTACGTGGCGGTCAAGGTGCTGTTCCACAGCCAGGACCCGCAGTTCGTGGCCCGCTTCCAGCGCGAAGCCCGCGCCATCGCCCACCTGCAGCATCCCAATATCCTGCCCATTTTCGATACCGGCGAGCAGGACGGCTTGCTCTATCTGGTGTTGCAGTACATCGAGCAGGGGATGACGCTGGGCGACCTGCTGGGGCACCCGATGGAGCCGGTTCCGGCGCTGCGCCTGATGGTCCACGTGCTGGCCGCGCTGGAATATGCCCACGAGCGCGGCATCGTCCACCGCGACATCAAGCCGGCCAACATCTTGATGCCAAGCCCCATCTGGCCCATGCTGGCCGACTTCGGCATCGCCAAACTGCTGACCGAGAGCGACAACCCCAACCTGACCGCCCAGGGCATGATCATCGGCACCGCGGCCTATGTGGCGCCGGAGCAGGTGCTGGGCATGCCGATCGACCGGCGGACCGACCTCTACTCGGCGGGCACCGTGCTCTACGAGATGATCACGGGCCGCGTGCCGTTCGACCGCGGCACGCCCATCGTCGTCGCCACCAAGCAGGCGTATGAGGCGCCGCCGTCTCCGCGCGAGATCAACCCCGACCTGCCGCCCGCGGTCGAAGCAGCGGTGCTGCGGGCGCTGGAGAAGAACCCGGCCAACCGCTTCCAGACGGCTGCCGAGATGGCCGCGGAGCTGGAGCGGGTGGCCCGCCACCTCAGCCGGACGGGTGGCCGCAACGATGTGAGCGTGCTCTACCGCGCGGGCGTGGGCGCGCTCGAAGCGGGTCGCTGGGATGAAGCGATCCTGCGGTTGCGGCAGGTCGTCCGCCTGGACCCCACCTACGAAGACGCGTCCGAGCTACTGGAAGCAGCGGAGGCCGTCCAGCGGCAACAGCAGGCCGGGCCCGCCCCACCCGCCCCACCACCGCAGGCCGCCCCGGTCGAGCCGGCCGCCGCGGAGGGCGTGCTGACCGTGCCCGGCCTGGCGCCGGTGCCGGCAACCGCGCCGGAGGCACCTGCCCCGCCCGGAGTGGAAGCCGCGTCGCTCCCTATAGCGCCCGCCGCCCCGGCGCCGGAGGCACCTGCCGCGCCGGTCCCGCCCGTTGCGATGGCCGAAGCCGCGCCGTCAGAGGAACTTGCCGAGCCGTCCCCGCCCGTTGCGATGGCGGACGCAGCACTGCCGGGGCTTGCCCCGCCTCCGGAGGCTGCGCCCCCCGGCGAGATGGTGGAAGCCGCGCCACCTCAGGCCGCGCTCTCCGCCTTGACGGACGCAGCGCCGGTGGAGGCCGCGCCCCCGGTCGCCATGGAGGCAACCGCCCCGCCGGACACTGCTGCACCGCCGGCAGCCGAGATCGCGCCCGAGCCGGCGCCGCCCGCGACCGGCAGGCGCCCGCGCCGCGCCCCCCGGCGCGCGCCCCTCGTCCCGCGCCCCGCCGAACCGCCGGCAAGCGCCGAGGTCGCGCCCGGCCCCGAGATCGCGCTGGAGGCACCGGTAGTGCCGGAGCCGGGACTAGCAATCGCGCCGGCCCCGCCCACCCCGGCGGCACCGGAGCCGAGTCCCGCGCCCGCCCCCGGCGATGAGGAGATCATCGCCGCGGCCCCGCTGGAAGAGATCATCGCCGCGGCCCCGCTGGAGGTCGAGACCACCACGCCCGGCCCCATACTGCCACCGGTGGAACCCATTGCGGCCGGCCCCGTTGTGGCGGAACCGCCCGCGCCCGAACTGCCGGCCCCGCCCGCGCCCGAACTGGAGGCGCCCCTGCCGGTCGCGCCGGAGCAACCTGAGCTGTCGCCCTCACTGGACGCGGTAGCGGAAGCGACCCCACCGGGCGCCGCGCTGCCGCTCCCGGTCCTGCCGGAGCGCGTGCCGGCCGAGGCGCCTGCACCCGCCCTGCCGCTGGAACCGGCGGCCCCCCGCGCGTGGCGGGCGCCGGACGTGCCGCCGTTGCCTGCCGAACCGCTCAGCGTGGAGGCGGCCCCCGCGGTGCAAGCGCCGCCGCCCGTCCCGCCCGCCGGGGTGGTCCCGCTTGCCGGGCCAGCGCCGGCCGCGGGCGCGCAACCGCGCAGCCTGGAGCAGGCGGCACCGGTGCCGGCGACGCCCGCCGGGCAGCGGCGCATTGCGCC
>DASSGZ010000138.1:0-2684 GCA_035693165.1 Chloroflexia bacterium
GACGTGACCCGCGGCCAGGTAACCAAGTTTGTCGCCAACGCCGCCGGCTTCACCGACGTGATCCCGCCGGACCGCCAGACCTTCACCGATGTGCCGCCCGCCAACCCGTTCTACGTGTTCATCGAGCGGCTCTATCTACACGGTGACATCAACGGCTACGACACGGCGGCCAACTGCCCAACGGGGATCCCGTGCTTCCGCTGGGAACTGCCGGTGACGCGCGGCCAGTTGTCGAAGATCGACGCGAACGCGGCGGGCTACAACGAAACGCCGCCACCGGGGACGCAGCACTTCAACGACGTGCCGGCGGCCAACCCGTTCTACATCTGGATCGAGCGGCTGTCGCTGCACGGGGTGATCAACGGCTACGACTGCGGCGGGGTGGGCGAGCCGTGCCCCGGCTTCTACTTCCGCCCGTTCGCCAACATCACGCGCGGGCAGACCAGCAAGGTCGTCTCGCAGAGCTTCTTCCCGAATAGCTGCGCGCCGGCTGCGGCGGTGCGCCCGTAGGGCGATAAGCGGCACCTACAATAAAGGCCCCGGCGCGTTGGGGAACGCGCCGGGGCCTCCGCTTTCGCCGGATCTGTGGGTCAGACGGTCAGCGTTTGCCCCAGCGCTTCCTCATTGGGCACGCCGAGCGACCAGTGGGCGTGGACCAGCTTCCACTCGCCGTCCTCTTTATGAAAGAGGTAGGTACCGCGGAAGCCCAGTTCCCGCCCGTCGGCCAGGCGAAAGGCCGGACGATCGACGGCCCAGCCGAGCGTACCCTCGCTGTACGCCTGCAAATCGCCGGGGCGAATGGATAGCCCGCCGCTCATTTCGGCGGCCTGCGCGCGCATGGCGGTTCGCGCCGCCTGCCCGCGCCACCATTCGCGCGGGTCGGTACCGATGAAGATCGCGGCCTCATCCGACGACAGCAGCTGTTCCAGCCGCACCGCATCGCCCCGATTGACCGCGTCGTAGAAGCCCAGGATCAGGTCCCGCAATTCCGCCGATAGTTCCATGCTGCTACCTCCTTGCTCCTGCGTGCCTGTCTCCCTCCCGGCGCGAATATGCAACGCGGGGCACGACGTAGCCGGCATGGTGTCATTGTAGCACCGGGCGCCGGGCCCGCGCTAGATCGGCGCTCGGACAACCGCCCCTACCCGATCCCCGCGAAGCCGTCGAGAATCCGGGCGATGTGGCGGGCGGCGCGCAGGAAATCGGGCAGGCGGATGTTTTCGTCGGGGGCGTGGGTGCGCGAGCCGGGGTAGCCCAGGCCGGGGCTGACCACCGGGATGCCCAGCGGCCCGGCGAAGGCGTAAACCGGGCTGCTGCCGCCCGTCATCGGTGTGAGCAGGCTGGGCTGGCCGTAGACCTCGGCGGCGGTGCGCGTGGTGAGGGCCACCAGCGGGTCGTCGGCGGGCACCTTGGCCGGCCACATCATGCCCAGCGGCTGCACCTGCACGTCGCCGAAGCCCAACCCGTCGAGGTGGGCGCGCAGCTTGGCGAGGATGTCCTGCGGGTTCTGGTCGGGCACCAGGCGGAAGTCGACCTTGGCAGCGGCGCGCGCCGGGATGACCGTCTTCATGCCCGCGCCCTGGTAGCCCGCCGTCAGCCCGGCGATGTTGCAGGTGGGGTGGAAGATAGCCTCTTTATACGCGATGCCGGTGACGCCGCGCACGAACTCGCGCACGCCGAAGTCGGCGCGGGCCTGGGCCTCATCGTCGGGCAGGGCGGCCAGCAACTCCTGGTCGAGCGCGGAGGGCGGTTGGGCCGCGTCGTAGAAGCCGGCGATGTGGATCTGCTCGTCGGGGCCTTTGAGCGTGTCGAGCGCCCAGAGCAGGCGCCAGGCCGCGTTGGGCAGCGTGGAGGCGCCGCCGGAGTGGGCGTCGCGGGTCATGACCTCGACGGCGAGTTCGACATAGAGGATGCCGCGCTTGCCCAGGCTGTCCACCGGGCGGCCCTCGGCGTTCACGCCGCCCTCCTCCCAGATGGCGCCGTGCGAGCGCAGCAGGTCGAGATGCTCCTGCACGAACTGGGCGATGTGCGGGCTGCCGACCTCCTCCTGGCCCTCGACGACGAAGGTGACGCCGCAGGGCAGCGCGCCGTCGTGGGCGGCGCGCACCGCGTCGAGCGCGGCCAGCCGGGCCACCAGTTCGCCCTTGTCGTCCTTGGCGCCGCGGGCGTAGAGCGCGCCGTCGCGCACCTCGGGCGTGAAGGGCGGGGCCGTCCAGAGGTCTAGCGGCTCGGCGGGCTGCACGTCGTAGTGGTTGTAGAACAGCAGCGTGCGCTCCGACGCGCCGGGGGCCCGCCCGACCACCACCGGGTTGCCCGCCGTGGGGAAGGTCTGCACCTCCAGGCCGTGGCGGGCCAGCACCTCGGCCACCAGGGCCGCGCAGGCGAACATCGGCTCGCCACCCACCGCCGACACGCTGGGCACGGCGCACAGCTCCGCCGTTTCCCCGATGTACTGTTCCAGCCGCACCTGCAAAAACTCGTCGATCCGCCGATTCGTGTCCGTGTCCATGCCGCGCTCCTCCTCCCGGTGTGCCGGGGCTATCCTCCGGGCCATGATACCCGGCGTGCCCGCCTGCCGTCAAGGGGCGCCGAATCGCACCGCGAAGGCGCGAAGCACGCGAAGACGCACGAATGATTCTCACCGCGTGCTGCAGGAGTGCGCGCAACAAGAAGCGATGGTGCGC
>DASSGZ010000139.1:0-7186 GCA_035693165.1 Chloroflexia bacterium
CGCGTGCCGCCCGCCGGGGGCGCCTCGACCGTGATCTGCCCGCCGTGCAACTCGACGATCTGCCGGCTGATGTGCAGGCCCAAACCCATGCCGCCGAACGAGCCGGGGCCGTGGCCCTGGTAGAAGCGCTCGAAGATGCGCTCGCGCTGCGCGGGCGGGATGCCGATGCCCTGGTCCGTCACCGTAATCTGCAACCAGTCCGGCGCGGGCGTGGTCAGCGCAACCACCACCGGGCCACCGTCCGGGCTGTATTTGACCGCGTTGTCCAGCAGATTGGTCAGCACCTGCTCCAGGCGCAGCGCGTCCACGGTGGCCGGGAGGGACGGCGGCGCGTCCAGGCGGATGGTGTGCTGCTGGGTGCGCGCCTGCGTGGCGCGGACCAGGCTCGCCGCCAGGTCGGCCACGTCGGCGGGGGCGCGCTCCAGGGCCAGCCGCCCCGCCTCGATGCGCGCGCTGTCGAGCAACTGGCCGACCAGGTGGGCGAGTTTGGTCGACTGCTGGTCGATGACCTGCAGCGCGCGGCGCACGCGGTCGGGGTCGGGCGGCCCGGTGCGCTCGAACTGGCGCACGATCAGTTGCGCGTAGCCGCGCAGGCTGGTGATCGGCGTGCGCAGTTCGTGCGCGGCCACCGACAGAAACTCGTCGCGGGCGCGCACGGCCTCCTGGGCGGCGCGGTAGAGGCGGGCGTTATCGACGGCCACGGCGGCGCGCTCGGCCAGGTCCTCGGCCAGCCGCTGGGTGGCGGCGTCGAAGCCGCGCGCCGGGTCGGACGTGACGAACGTAATCGCCCCCAGGATGCGCCCGCGGGCGCGCAAGGGCACGACCATGAAGCTGCCGGCGCCCAGGCGCTCGACCAGGGCCAGGTGCTCGGCGTCGCGGGTGATCTGCGCGGGCAACGCGGCGGGCGGGTTCGTCCACAGCAGCGGGCGCCCGGTGCGCAGCACCTCGACGACCGGGTGCGAGCTGCCGGGCGCGGGCGGGAAGCGTTGCAACTCGGCGGTGAGAGCTTCCTTCGCCGGGTCGGCGTGGGCCGCGGCCAGGCGGCGGATCGTGCCGTCGTCCTCCAGGATGTCCACATAGCACCAGTCGGCCAGCGCGGGCACGGCCAGGTGCGCCACGTTGTCCAGCGTGGTCTCAAAGTCGAGCGAGGCGGCCAGCAGGGCGCCGGCCCCGGCCAGGAACCGTGCGGCCTCGGCGGTCCGGCGGCTCTCGGTCATGTCGCGGAAGATGCTGATCGCCGAGACGATGTGGCCGGCGGGGTCGCGCACGGCGGTGGCGCGCACGACGGACCAGCGCTCCTCGCCGGTGGCGCGCACGCGGAAGCGCAGCATCATGCCCGGATGGTCGGCGCCCGTAAAGGCTTGCCGCGACGGCAACCGGGCGATCGGGAAGGGCCGGCCCTCCGCGTCGAGGATCTCAAACTTGGACAGAATCTCGCCGGGGGGCGCGGCCAGGGCCGCTTCGGGCGTCGGATAGCCCATCAGTTGCGCGGCAGCCTCGTTGGCGTAGAGCATCCCGCCCGACGGCGTGGTCATGGTGATGCCGTCGGCCACGCCGCGCAGGATGATCGCCAGTTGGTCGCGCGACCGGCGCAGGTCTTCCTCCACCTGCGTGCGGCCAATGAACTGGCCGATCTGGCTGCCGAGAGCCGCCGTCACCGCCAGCAGGTCGGGGTCGCACCCGCCCGGCGCCCGGCTGAGAAACTCCATCACGCCGAGGACACTCCCGCCGAGCCGGATGGGGAAGGCGAGCGCGCTGCGCACCCCCGCCGCCCTGGTGGCCGTCGCCCACGGCGACTCCGCCTCCTGCGCCAGATCCACGATCCAGACCGGCACGCCGTCCGCCCAGACGCGACCGGGCAGGCCGCTGCCCGGCGCCGGCGCGGGCTGGTCGCGCAGCAGCGCGGCGAGGTCGGTCGGGGCCTCCGGGCTGCACCAGACTTCGGCGCAACGCAGCCGCTCGCCCTCCGCGTCCACTTGCCAGAGCACGCCCAGGTCCCAGTCCAGCGCCCCGCCGATGGCCTGCAAGATGGCGGGCGCGGCTGCGGTCAGGCTCGTCGCTTCGCTCAAGATGCGCGTCACCGTGTACTCGACCAGCAGGTGGCGCTCGGCGCGCTCGCGCTCGGTGATGTCGCGGGCGATGCTCAGCACCGACTCGACCGTGCCGTCGGGGGCGAACTCGGGCGCCAGGCGGGCCTCGAAAAAGTGGGTCGTGCCGTCCACGGTCATGTCGAAGCGGAACGCCTCTTCCCGCCCGCCCGCGAAAACACGGTCGACCACCGCCTCCTGCTGCGCCTGGGCCGCGCTCTGCACGCCCAATTCGGCGTTGGTGCGGCCCAGGAACGCGGCCACGGGCCGCCCGGTGAGCCGCTCCAGGGCGGGATTGACATAACGGTAGCGGTGCGCGCGGTCGAAGCGGGCGATGATGTCGGGGGCGTGGTCGGCCAGTGTCTGGAATTGCTCGGCGCGGCGGCGCAGCACCTCCTCGCGCCGCCCGCGCTCCAGCGCGGCGCCGAGAATGCCGGCCACCGCCTGCGCGAACCCCACATCGTCCGGGGGGAAGGCGCGCGAGCGCAGGCTATGGATGCCCAGCACGCCCCAGGGCTGATCGGGGCCGGGGATGGGCACCATGAGGCCGCTGACCACGTCGTAGGCGGCCAGGATGGGCGCCTGGAAGCGGGTTTCGGCGGCCAGGTCGACCATGATCACGGGCGTCCCGGCCTGCAGCGTATAGCCGGCCTGCGAGTGCCGCCCCCCGGCCACCACGGGGCCGGCGCCCAGCACCGTGTCCCAGCCGTGGGTGGCCCGCAGGCGGAAGGCATCGTCGGCGGGCAGGTATTCGAGCACGGCGCTATATTCGACATCGAACGTGGCGGCCAGGCAGGCGACGGCAGCGGCCAGCACCGGGGCCGGGTCGCGCTCGGCCAGGGCGCGGCGGCTCAACTCAGCCAGGCAGCGGGCGCGCGCCTCGGCCTGTTCGCGCGCGGCCAGCCGGGCCTGCAGCCCGGCCACTTCGGCCCGCATCTGCTCCAGGCTCACCGCCACGTCGCTCGCGCCGTCGCCCGTATTCGGTTGGCGGAAACTGCGGCTCATCGCCCCCAGTTTACACCATCCGCGCGGCGCTGGCGAGTGGGCAGTGGGCAGTGGGCAGTGGTCAGCCGTCAGCCGTGTGCTACGCACCGCTGCGCGATCAGGAGGCGTGCCTGGGACCTGTCATTCTGAGCGCAGCGAAGAATCTCCGTCTCGTTCGGGGGGCGCCGCGACTCCTCGCTGCGCTCAGAGTGACAAAGATAACTGGACGCAGGTCTTAATCGCAGCGACCACTGGCACTGACCACTCGTCTCAGCACTCGCCGGGTGCGGCGGGCAAGAGGATGCGGAACGTGGTCCCGGCGCCGGGGGCCGAGTCGAGGGTGATGGCGCCGCCGTGGCGGGCGACGATGTCGCGCACGGCGGTCAGCCCCAGGCCGCTGCCGGTGAACTTGGTGGTGAAGAACGGCTCGAACACCCGGCCCTGGTCGGCGAGAGCGATGCCGGGGCCGCTGTCCTGCACGGTGAGCAGCACGGCGGGCGGCGCGGCGGCGGCGGTGATGGCGATCTCGCCGCCCGGTGGCACAGCGTCCACGGCGTTCTGCAGCAGGTGGGTCAGCAGTTCGCGCAACTCGGCGGCAGTGCCGTGGACGGCCAGGTCGTGGTCTATCGCGGTGCGCACAGTCAGGGGCGGGGCGCCGGGCGGGCGGCAGGCCTGCCACGCCGGCTGCAACGCGCCGACAACCTCCTGGATCAGCGGGGCGATGGGCACCACGGCGGGCGGGCTGGGGGTGCGCAAGCGGGCCAGCGCCTGGATGCGCGCGACCACCTGCGCGCCGGCTTCGGCGGCCGCCTGGATCTCGCCCAGGGTGGCCGCCGTGGCCGGGTCCGCCGGCTGCAAGGCCAGCAGATCGAGCCGGCCCACGATGCCGGCCAGCACGTTGTTGAACTCGTGGGCCACGCCCGCCGCCACCCGGCCCAGCGCGCTCAGCCGCTCCGCCGCCAGCAGCCGTGCTTCCATCTCCTTTTGCGCGGTGATGTCGCGGCAGATCGACAGCAGATACTCTTCCTGCTCGATGGCCAGGATTTCGACCGACAGGGCGGCCTGGAACAGCCGCCCCGATTTATGCCGCAAGACCACGGGCAGGTCGCGCACCTCCCCGTGCGCCCGCAGTTCGGCCCGCACCAGGTCGCGGCTCGCGATGTCGCTCCAGAGGCCGATGGCGTCCACGGTGGGGCCCAGCACTTCGGCCCGGCTGTAGCCGAACAGGCGCTCCCAGCTTTCGTTCACGTCGCACACCTGCCGGTCGGCCCGGCGAGTGATGCTGATGGCATCGGGGCTGCCGTGGAAGACGGCGGCGAAGCGCTGTTCGGACTGGCGCAGCGCCTCTTCGGCCTGCTTGCGCGCGCTGATATCCGTCACCAGGGCCAGCGCGCCGAGAAATGTGCCGTCGGGCCCGTGCAGGGGGTTGGTGGACATGAGCGTCCAGCAATAGCGCCCGTCCTTGCGCCGCAACCGGAACTCGTGCTGCTCGGTGACGCCGTGGCGGCGGCGCTCCAGGTTCTGTTCGGCCTCGGCGCGCGCCGGGGCGTCCATGAAATCGTACAGGGTGCGGCCAAACATCTCCGCGCGGCTGTAGCCCAGCAGGTCGGCCATGCGGGCGTTGGCGAACGTGGTGCGCCCGGCGGCGTCGACCAGCCAGATGCCTTCCTGCGCCGATTCGACGATCCAGCGGTAGAGGGCCGCGCCGGTGGGCAGGGCGGGCCGGGCCGGGGGCGCGGGGTCGGCGCCCACCAGGCAGGCGATGCGCCGGCCCTGGTCATCGGCCACCGGGTAGACGCGCCCGGCCAGGGCGATCAGCGCGCCCTCGGTGTCGGGTCCGGCCCAATACCAGGCTTGCGGCGCCATGGCCCAGGTGGCCGGGTCAAGATCGGGCGGGGGAGTCGCCCCCAGCAAGGCCGCCGCGCCCCGCCCCCACAGCAGGGGCCGGCCCGCGGGATCGAAGGCGATGACGACTTGATGGATCTGTTCCAGCAGCGCCGCCTGCCAGCGCACCGGGTCGGGTACGAGAGCAGCGGCGCCCGGCGCGGGCACGGGTGTAGGCATGGTCGGGCCGCCTGGGCAGTCGGCGCGGGTCTCGGCCCCGGCATGGGCGGAGGCCAGGTCGCGCAGGTTACTATAATTGCCCTAGTTGTAACATTTTTCGCGGCGGGGCGGCAATGGACTTTGGTCCCTAACCAAACCTTACCCACCGGCCCCCGTTTTGCGGCGGGCGCCTCACCCGACTTCGGGCGCGCGCCGGATGGCCGGGTCGGTGAAGATGTCGTACTCGTCGGTGCTGCGGGTAGAGAACTCGGAGACCACGGCGCCTTCGTCGCCTGCCTGGAACCAGTGCAGCGTGTCGGGCGGGATGGTGTACTGCTCGCCGGGGTGCAACACGATCTCGTGTTGCACGGTGTAGGTAGCCTCGCGCCCCGCCGGGGGCCGCGCCTGCGGATCGGCCACGGGCGGGCCGGCCACGTAGAGGTAGACGGTGCCCCAGCGGCAGCGGAACGTCTCTTCCTTGCCCGGCTCCCCGTCGACGGGTGGGTGGCGATGCTCCGGGCAGGTCTGGCGCGGGAACAGCACCAGTTCCTTGGCGCAGCAGCGCTCTGTGTTGATATAAACGACCAGTTGCAGCCCGGTCGTCTCCAGTTCGCCCAGGCCCATGTCGGCGATCTCGATATTGGCCGCCTCCTGCGGCGTCAGCACGATGCCGGCCCGCCCCAGGTACTCGCGGCTGCGGCGGCGGGCTGCCTCTTGTTGCTCGGCGCTAATCATAACGGCGTACTCCTCCTTCATGCGTCCGCCCATAATTCACCGCACCTATATCAATAATCTTCGCGCCCTTCGTTCCTTCGCGGTGAATTCAGGGGCTTGCGGGCCAGCAGATACATGCGCCGGGTGGGGTGCTCCAGCGGCGCATACGGCGGACGCTCGACGTAGGCGGCCAGGGTGAAGCCGGCCCCCGCCAGCGCGGCTTCGACGGTGGCCCGGTCGTAAAAGTAGAAATCGAGGTCCACGGCATAGCCCCACCACTCGTCGAGATGGACGGGCTCCGTGCCGATATGGAAGCTGAGCAGCAGCAAGCCGCCGGGCTGCAACACGCGATAGAACTCGCCCAGCCCGCGCGGCAACTCGGCGGGCGCCAGGTGGATGGCCGAGTAGAAGGCGACGATCCCGGCCCAGGCGCCGTCGGGCACGTCGAGGGCCAGCATGTTGCCCTGGCGGAAGGGGATCTCCGGCGTCAGTTGCGCGGCCTGGGCCACCATCGCCGGCGACAGGTCCACGCCCACCACGTCCAGCCCGCGCCCCCACAGGTAGCGCCCGATCTGCCCCGGCCCGCAGCCCACGTCGGCCACCGGCCCCGACCGCGGCACCTGCTCGGCGAAGCTGTCGAGCAGCGCCCGGTCGAGCGGCTTGTGCGCCAGTTCATCGAAGAACCGCGCCGCATACTCCGGCGTCACCCGGTCATAGCTGCGCTGCAGCGCCTCGCTGCGATCCATGCGGCGGCCCTCCGTGCTACCCGACGGTCTCGCCATAGGCCCAGCCGTCGATAGCGGGCGGTGTAATGCCGTGCTGTGACAGGATCGTGGCGATATGGCCGCGATGCTCGGCGCCGTGCTGGAGGGCCTGCGTCAGCACAATGTAGGCGGGTATCGTCATCATCTGGCCCTGGTACTCCTGCGTCACGGTGTCGTCCATGCCCACGCGCGCCGCCTCGCGGGCCAGCCCGGCGCCCGCCGCCTCGGCCCGCGCCCGCAATTCGGCCAACGACAGGCTCTCCCCGCGCCGGAGCGGCTTCTCGACTGGTCGCCCGGTGAGCAGCGATAGATAATGCTCCTCATTCCCGACGAGATGCGTCAAAGTATGCCGGATCGTGCCGAACGTGCCCGGCGCGGTCAGGTCCAGTTGCTCGGCGGGCAGCGCCGCGCAGGCGTCGATCAGTTGCAGGTTGGCCCAGGTGTTCTGGTGGAACAGCGCCACGGTGACCGATTTCGCGATGGATGTCACGCTCTATAGCCCTCCCTCTGGATGCCGGTACGTTGTCACACTGAGCGCAGCGAAGAGTCTCACCCAACTCAAACGAGACGAGATTCTTCGCTGCGCTCAGAATG
>DASSGZ010000140.1:0-4133 GCA_035693165.1 Chloroflexia bacterium
GCTGGACCACTTTGCGGGCAATCCCGACCTGGCCGCTCGCTACCTGGCGATGGAGGAGATCCTGGGCGAGAGCGTGTTCGGGCAGGACGCAGCGATCACCGCGGTCGCCAACGCGCTGCGGCTGGCGAAGCGCCAGTTGGACCTGAACCCGCTGCGGCCCGACGGCGTGTTCCTGTTCCTGGGGCCGCCCGGCGTGGGCAAGACCGAGTTGGGCCGCGCGCTGGGCCGCTTCCTCTTCGGCGACGAGCGGCATGTCATCCGCCTGGACATGAGCGAGTTCAGCGAGCCGCACAGCGTGTCGCGGCTGGTCGGGTCGCCGCCGGGCTATGTCGGGCACGACGAGGGCGGGCAGTTGACCGAACGCATCCGCAGCCGGCCGTTCAGCCTGCTCATGCTGGACGAGTTGGAAAAGGCGCACCCCGCCGTGATCAACCTGTTCGTGCAGGTGTTCGATGAGGGGCGGCTGACGGATGCGCACGGGCGCACGGTCTATTTCAGCGACACGACCGTGGTGCTGACCTCGAACGCGGGGTCCGAGCGCTACGCGGGCCGCTCGGTCGGCTTCAAGACGGGGCGCGCGATCGATCCCGGCAAGCGTGCCCGCCCGCCGTCGGAGGAAGCCGCGCTGGCCGAGGCGCGCAAGCACTTTCCGAGCGAACTGATCAGCCGCATCGACAAGGTGATCCTGTTCCAGCCGCTGGACCGGGCGGCGGCCCGGCGCATTGTCGAAACGAAACTGGCCGCGACGCTGGCCCGCGTCTCCCATGCCGATGGCCCCGACGGCGTCGCCCGGCCCATCCGGGTGACGTATGACCCGGCGGTCGTCGATTACGTGGTGGACCGCGGCTTCAGCGCCGAGTGGGGCGCGCGCCACGTGGAACGCGCGATAGAAGACGAGATCCTGGCGCCGCTGGCCCGCCTGACGTTCCGCGTAGACTGGCCCACCGTGGCGGCCGTGCATATCCATGTGGGCGCCGACGGGCTGCATCTAGACACTACCGAAGGAGACTACCATGCCGACCACGCCTGAGCAAATCGACGAGTATTTCGCCAAACTCGACTGGCCCTTCAGCAAGCGCGAACCCACCCTGTGGGACAGCGGCTATATCGGCGAGAATTTCCGCGTGCGCTTCATCGTGCGCCTGACCGAGCGCTGGCTTTATGTCAACGCGCTGCTGCCGGCCAAGATCCACGCCGACTGCCGCCCGAACCTCTACGAGCACCTGTTGCGGCTCAACTTCGTGCTCAACGGCGTCAAGCTGTTCCTCGACGGCGACGACGACGTGACCCTGGCGATGGAACTGCCGGCCTCGGCGGTGTCGCTGGAGGATTTCGAGACCGCGCTCTACGCCGTCTGCTCGAACGCCGACCGCCACTTTGTGGAACTGATCCGCCTGGCGACCGACCCGACCGCCGTCTCGTCGCAGAAGCCGGGCCAGACCCCGGAGACTCCGGCTACCCCCGGCGTGGACTGGAGCGGCGACGGGAGCGGGACCGAAAACACGCCGCCCGAGACCCAGGGGTAGCGCCCGGCCCCGGCCATGGACAGGGACCGGCAGGGAGCGGGCAGGCGGCAACGCCGCCCGCTCGCTATCTACTAAGGGTTCCCGATCTGATGCGTAGGACTGCTTTGTTAGCCTGATACGATGATCGGGCGCCTACTCTTGCCTCTGGCCCCAGCGGTCGGCTTAGGCCCGCCACATCCTGCCCCGCCAAATCAAGAGGGACCCCAGCGCCTGCGCTCCGCTGCCCAGCCCGCATCCCCGCCAATCCGACGGAGGGTGGCGCTACTTGGGGATGGTCACCAGGCCCGCGTGTAAGGCGTAGTTGATAGCTGATCCTACCCATAGGATGTTGTGGGTGGCCTGGAATACGAACTGCAAGAAGTGGTAGCGCAACACCGCCCGCTCATGAGGCGGGAGCGCATCGAAGCGCTGGATCGTTTCCCAGTCGTTATGCAGGTAGTAGCCTTGGACCCACCGATCCGATAGGGCTTCCGGCACCTGCTCGACGCCATTCCAGATAAGCCGCATTGCCGCCGCTTTTTGCATCCGCGCCCAGTCGGCGCGAGCCTCGACCAGCTCTGCTCGCAAGTGCTCGTCGGTCACGTACTGGTGGCAGAGGTTGTAGATCTTGTCGAGGTAGATCGGTTCCTGTTCCATAATGAAGGGTCGGAAGTCAACTAGGAACGCCTTCAGTTGCGTCTCGTCGGGTTCGTTGACGAGGACTCGAAACCCCGCAGTCTGATCGGATTGAATCTTGAGAGAGGGGCTGTACTCCGCTTGCACCAGCGGCTGCTCCCAGAGCCTAGTGGCTCGGTAACGGAAGAGTTCGATTTGCTGGATCGGCCCTAGCGGAGTTGACTTGCGGATTACCTTGCGTGCCACTTTCAGATCTCCATAGCGGGGTGGTGCACACCAGCGAATGCACCGACAGTAACTCAATGTCATATTATACCACGCCGCTAGAGGATGGCACCACGAATCGCTCCTACTGTAGGTTGATTGTGCCTCGGGCGCTCGGCTGAACCTGCTGGCGCGGACAATCTGACCCGAAAGTACTGATTTTCCGCCTCTCTACTGAGAGGCATATATTTGGTGCCCACATATTGCAGATGCTGGAAACTGATAGTGGCACTACCCCGCCAAAGTGGATCGCGCGCTGGCCGCCTGTGGCTGTCCAGCCTCCAACGGGAGTGGTAGTCCGGGACACTGATTCTGATGGGCGGCAGGCCGGTTTGAAACCGGCCCCTACACTGCACCGGATGCCAACCGGGATGGGGCCGCCTGCTAAGGGCTGCCCGCCGTGGCGGCGGGGCTGCCGGTTTCGGCGGCTTCCGACCAGACCTGGCGCAGCGTGTCGAGGATGGGGCGGCCCTGGAGGCTGTGCGAGTTGTAGACCGGGCCGTATTGCCACCAGAGCGCGCCCTGCCACCAGGGCACGTCGCCCCAGACCTGATAGAGCGCCTCGGCGGCGCGGTTTTGCAGCGCCTCGTTGTTGCCGGGGCCGCCGTCCGCCGCCGGGTTCTTCGCGGCGAAGTCGTCCGCCGGGTAGCCGACCTCGGTGAAGATAATCGGCTTGCCGGTGCGCTTGTGCAGCTTCTCGATCTCCGCGAAGTTGTCCTGGTGCATCGGGTCGGGGCGGGTGTCGTAGGGGTTGATCGCGTCGTGCCACCCGGCGACCAACTGGGCCAGCGTGGGATCGCGTTCCATCGACAGCGGGTAGTAGGCGTCGATGCCGATGAAGTCGAGTTGCTCCAGCACGCCGCCCAGCCCCGGCCGGTTGTATTCGGCGTCGGCGCCGTAGCCCCAGTTGGCCGCGTAGGTTAGCTGGCCCGTGTAACCCGCCGCGCGGATCTGCTCGATGATATGGATCCACTCGGGGGCGCTGGCGCCCTCTTTGTTGATGTCGGCGAACTCCGTGCCGATGCAGATGGCCTCGGCGTCGTGGTCGATGGCGAGGCGCACCGTATCGCTGATCAGCGCGTGGTAGCTGGTCCACCAGTCCTGCCGCCCGCCGGGCGCCTTGGCGTCGTCGAAGTAGAACGAGCCGCGCCAGCCGCCCTGGGTCCAGTCCACGTGCGGCTTGAGCATCACTTTGAGGCCAACGCTGTGCGCGTTGTCGATGGCCGCGCCCAGGCTGGCGTCGCTGGCCGAGCGCTGGGGGCCTGTGTCCTCCTGGAAGATGCCGCCGCCGCTGTAGGGCACGGCGGACGAGACATACCAGTGCGTGACCAGGGCCACCCAGTTGGCGTCAAGCGCGGCGGCGCCCTGGATCGACGGCTTGGCGACGACGAAATCGGGCCCCCAGACGGGGATATTGACACCGCGCATCTTGCCGCCGGGATGCTGGACGTGGGGCGGGCCGGTGGCCGTCGCGCCGGCTATGGGCGTGGCACCGGGCACGGGCGTGCCGGCGGGACCGATCTGCGGCGGCCCGGCGGTCGGAGTGGTGGGTGGTTTGAGCGTCTCCATCGGGCGATTTACCAGCAAGGCCAGTGCGATCAGGTTCAAGACGACGGCACCGATCAGCGCCGCGCGAAAGGCCCAGACGCGCCGGTCGTCGGGCGGCGTTAGTGATCCCACACCGGTTGCCGATCCTTGATGACCCACGGGCCGCCTGCGGCCTTTTCG
>DASSGZ010000141.1:0-26021 GCA_035693165.1 Chloroflexia bacterium
ATTACCGATAGCTCGCGGGCGGGTTAGATGCCTTTCTCGGCCACGTAGGCGGTCAGGTCGGCGACCCGGCAGGAATAGCCCCACTCGTTGTCGTACCAGGCCACGACTTTCACCATCTTGTCGCCCATCACCATCGTGGACAGGCCATCGACGATGGCGGAGTGCGGGTCGCCGCGGAAGTCCGTCGAGACCAGCGGCTCGTCGGTGAAGTCGAGCACATCATACTCGGCATTGTCGTTCAGCGCCGCGTCCTTGAGCGCCTGGTTGACACTATCCACCGTCACCGGCTGCTCGGTCTCGGCCACGAAGTCGATGATCGAGACGGTGGGGGTGGGCACGCGCAACGCGAAGCCGTCGAACTTGCCCTTCAACTCCGGGATCACCAGGGCCACGGCCTTGGCCGCGCCGGTGGTCGTGGGGATGATGTTCTGGGCGGCGGCGCGGGCGCGGCGCAGGTCTTTGTGCGGGAAGTCGAGGATCACCTGGTCGTTGGTATAGGAGTGGACGGTGGTCATCATGCCGCGCACGATGCCGAAGTTGTCCAGGATCACCTTGGCGACCGGCGCCAGGCAGTTGGTGGTGCAGGAGGCGTTGGAGATGACGTTGTGCCGCGCCGGGTCGTACTTCTCCTCGTTGACGCCCATGACGATGGTGATATCCTCGTTCTTGGCGGGCGCGGTGATGATCACCTTTTTGGCCCCGGCCTGGAGGTGGGCCGCCGCCTTCTGGGCGTCGGTGAACCGCCCGGTCGACTCGATCACGATGTCGACGCCGAGGTCCTTCCAGGGCAGGTTGGCGGGGTCTTTTTCCGCCGTGACCATGATGCGCTGATCGTCCACGATGATGGCGTTGCCCTCGACCGAGATCTCCTCATCGGTCTCACCGTAGTTGGTGTCGTACTTCAGCAGATGGGCCAGGGTTTCGGCGTCCGTCAGGTCGTTCACCGCGACGACTTCGATCTCGTCGGGATACGCTTCGCGCAGTGCCTTGAATACTTGCCGGCCTACCCGGCCGAACCCATTGATTCCCACACGCGTAGCCATGCTTGGGTAACTCCTTTGCTACTACCTAAACCTCTCCGGTGGTTGGGCCAGGGGGCATGCCCCGACAGCCGCCCAAACCCCAGGTTGGCGCGTCTATGTTTGCTGCCGTTACTCATTATAGCGGCCCGGTGTCGCCACAACGGTGAATGTTCGTGGCAGATCCGTGAAAATTCGCCGGGGCCGGCCCCGCCGCCGGGCGTGTCCCCGCCCGGAAGCCGCACACGGTTAATGTCCTGCGGAACCGCGCCCATTGGTGCTGAAGGTGGGCGCCGGGTCGCGTGGCCGCTTTTCCTCATAGAGGTTCAGCAAGGCCTGGGCCAGGCGCTCCGGGTCGTGGCGCAAGGGGTTGTGCGGATTCACGACCGGCGCGCGCACGAACTCCACGCCCGGATAGGTGGCGTCGGCGGGCAGCGTGACCGCTTGCACCTGCCACTCGGGCTTGATCAGGCCGGCGGGTTCCAGATCGGCATTGACCAGCACATAGTCGAAGACGCCCGGTCCCACATGCTTCCGCAAAGCGTGGACGTGCTCCATCACCCCAAACTTATCGGTCTCTCCCGGCTGCGTGGCAACATTGCAGACGTAGACTTTGACCGCGGGCGAGGACCGCACGGCGCTCACGATATCGGGCACCAGCAGGTTCGGGATCACGCTGGTGTAGAGCGACCCCGGCCCCAGCACGATGAGGTCGGCTTCCAGGATGGCGGCAATGGCGTCCGGGTAGCCGTGCGGGCGCTCCGGCGTCAGGAAGGCCCGGCGCACGGCCGCTTTGCCTTCCGGCAGGCGCGACTCGCCGGACACAATCGTCCCATCCTCCAGCTCGGCGTTCAGGGTGACGTTGGCGAGGGTGGAGGGCATGATGTCGCCGCGGACCGCGAGCACGCGCGAACACTCGCTGATGGCGCGTTCAAAATCGCCGGTCACGCCGGTCATCGCCACGAGGAAGAGATTGCCGAAGGGGTGACCCTGGAGTTCGCCCGCGTCGCTGCCGAAGCGATACTGGAACAGCTCTTCCATGAGCGGCTCCACGTCGGCGAGCGCGATCAAGCAGTTGCGGAAGTCGCCTGGCGGCAAGATGCCGAGGTCGCGGCGCAACCGGCCCGAGGAGCCGCCGTCGTCGGCGACCGTCACCACCGCGGTGATATGGTCGGTATAGCGCTTGAGACCCCGCAGCACGGTGGGCTGGCCCGTGCCGCCGCCGATGGAGACGATGCGCGGCCCCTCCCGCGGCAGCGAATAGCGGATGGGGGCGAGCACCGCCGGGCTGGTGACCGGGCGCCCGCGCTGCTGGGCCGCCGCCACCGCGCGCGCCAGCCCGCGATAGCCCAGGACCGCGCCCGCGATCCCGACCCCGGCGACCAGGATCTCCCGCCACGGATGCGGGATGAACTGCAGGGTCGCCCAGTAAAAGAAGGTGGTCCCCGTCTGCCAGATGATAAACATCCGGTAGAGGTTGGCGACCAGCATCGCCAGGCCCAGACCGATAACCGCCAGGCTGAGGATCAGTAACGCGGCCCAGGGGCGTAACCCCAGTCCCGCCGGGAGCCATGATCCCAGCCCCCCTCTGGGCGGCGGTGTGCCCCGCGCCGGGGCTACCTCGGTCCCGCGCCCATTCGACCGGCCCTGTTGTGCCAACTAGCTACCTCCTTCAACGGCTGCCGTCGCCTGGGACGGCGCCCTATTATACCATATATACCACACTCGTCCCCCACGGCGCTGCGCGCCAGGCACGGCGGATGCCGGCTAAGCAAGCACCTGCGCCGGTACCCCTACTCTAGCAATGCCATATTACCAGCCGCTTTAAGCGGCGACGGTGGGGCTTACAGAGCGTCAACCGGGCCGCCACGGCTGATTGACAAGTGTGCGGTTTGACTATATTCTAAAGAAAGTAGTATCGGCAAGCGCACGCATTCACACCATGGGGGTGGGCATGGCAGACGC
Source organism: Chloroflexia bacterium (assembly GCA_035693165.1). Lineage (GTDB taxonomy): Bacteria > Chloroflexota > Chloroflexia > QHBQ01 > JAICKM01 > JAICKM01. The sequence continues at coordinate 2,985 of DASSGZ010000141.1, forward strand.
AAGCGACCAGGGCGACCTGGCGCACGGAATCGACCTGGCGCGCCAGGGCCGCAAAGAGGCGGCCTATGCCAGTTTGCGGCGGGCCCTGTTTAGCGACGGCGACTCGGCCCTGTTGCGCAGTTGGTTGGCGGCGGTGGCGCCGACGCCCGGCGAGTCGATCCAGCATTTAGAGCGCGCGCTGGAACTCGAACCGGGCAATAGCCAGGTCATGGCGAGCCTGGATGCGGCGCGGCGCCAGGTGGGGGCGGAGAACGCCCCGCCGGGGAGCCCGCGGATTGTGCCGCCGGCCTTCCCCAGCGAACCCGTCGCGCCGCCGCCCGGTGGCGGGTCGCCCGGAGCCGGGGCACCCGCCGGGGCCGATTTGCCTATGCCGTGGACCGCGGCGCCCGGCATGGAACCTGGCGCAGAGCCGGCGGCCTCGCCCGCGCCGCCGCCGGTGGAGCCAGTGCGCCCGCACTCCGTTGGCGAGGTTATGGGCGCCGCGGGCATCAGCGTGCGCCGCCCGGTGCTGGGCGGCGCCGCGCCGGCCGCCGAGGGGACCGCCGGGCCCTGGGTGCCGGCGGAAGGCGGCGCTGCCTCCTCGCGCCCGCGGCGGCCACCGCCCGATCGGCCCGCCCGCAACCGGATGTTGCCGGTGCTGCTGGGCCTGATTGTCGTGCTGCTGCTGATCGGCGTCGTGAGCTTTATGTCCCTGAACACCGGGACGCTGGCCGGCGGCGCGCCCGGTACCGCGGCCCCCGCTCATACGGCCACCGCCACTCCGAACGCCGCCGTGACCGCCGCCACCACCGCCACCGCGGGGGCGCTCGCCGTCGCCACCCAGACCGGCGTGGCCCAGGCGACGATTGCCGTGGAAAGCGCCGACTACCGCCATGCGGCCACCCAACTGATGCAGGATATCCGCTCGCAGGATGGCGATATCGGCAACACGATCCACCAACTCGACTCCGGCGTGCTGGCGCCGCTCGACGCGGCGCCGATGGTCGCGCAGTACACCCGCGACCAGGGAGCTTTCGCCATGCGCGCCCGTAACCTCGACTCGCCGGTGGTCTACCGGCAGCACCAGGGACAGGTGATGGACGCGCTCGACGTGCGCGGCCAGGCGGTGGAGATCGCCGCCGATTACGTGAGCAAGCTGCGCGAACTCGCCGATGCCGGGGAGGCCAGCCGGCAAGCCGACGCGGCCTATGATGCCGCCGCCGCCGTGTACGCCCAGAACAACAGCCAGGAGAACTTCGTCGCCAGCGTCCGCGCCAAGCAACTGCGCGACGACGCTCGCAATCAGGTCGAGCGCCTGCGCACCTACGTGGACCAGGACCAGCAGAAGTTCCAGGCTCTCTGGGCCCAGTACAACAACCAGATGCCCGACATGCCGACGATGCCATAGTGGTCAGCCGTAAGCCGTCAGGAGACTGGGGCTGTTAAGCTTATGTTTGATCTCTTGCGCAGCGGTTGCGCTTGGCGCAGGACTATCCTGCTTACCAGATCGTCGCGCATTACGGCGACGCTGGGCGGGATGACGGCCCCTGGCAGCAGGGACAGGATGCGCTCCGCGGCCAGGGGCGTGGTGCCGCGGGGCGTGCAGCGCAACCCCGCGCGGCGAGCCTTGCTAGGCAAAGCGTAACGACGGCCGATCCAGGCGGCGCGCGCGGCTTTGACGGCGGCAAAACGGTGCCTGATCCCACTGCAAACTCAAGCCTGCCAACAGTGGTTCATCGCCAACCGATGTTCCGGATGGTGTACCTAAGCCGGACGGAGCATAGCGGACAGCGGAACTATCCCGAGTTTAAACCCTGTCCGTTAACACGCTGGCGTTCCGGCGACCTGCTGCCGCTTGGCAAGCAGCATCGCGGCGATGCCGCCGGCGGTCAGGGCCGCGGCCAGCGGAAAGATGGCGAACAGGCTTATCGGCGTTACCAGGCTGCCAAGCGCCGGGCCGATAGCCTGGCCGGCCACCACCGGCAGGTAGGAGAAGATCATCACCCGACCCCGCGCTTGCGGGGTGGTGGAGTCGGCCAGCACGTTGAACGAGAGGGTGAAGGTGCCGGAAACAGCCCCGTTTACGAGGGCCCAGGCGAGGCCGAAGGAGACAATATCGCCGGTGAGGGCGGGAAGCGGCCAGAGCAGGACGCTGACGCACGCGCTTGCCAGCAGCACGCGCCAGTGGCCCCAGCGATCGGCAAGCGTACCGAGCAGGGGACCAAATAGCGCGGTGGTCAGGCCGCCCCCGGCGATGACCAGCCCCGTGGCCGTGCCGACGTCCGCCCCATTGTAGAGCCGGGTGACAACCAGCGGCACGTAGGTGTTGGCGAGCATCCAGCCGGAGAAGAGCAGGAACAGCGCGGGGAAGAGCAAGCGCAGGCGTCGCGAAGCCCAGATGAGCCCCACCGCGCCCAGGGCCATGCGCACGAGGGATCCCTGCCCGGTTCCTTTGAATTTATCCTGGTAGCCGAAGGTCAGGGCGAGAACTACGCCCAACATCAGGGCGGAGTCGATGGCGAGGAGCGGGCGGAAGCCCCACAGATCGACGACGCGGCCGCCGAGCAGCAGGCCCAGGAAAGCGCCCACCGGCGTGGCGCTGTTCAGAATGGAGAAGGCCAGGCCGGTCCGGCTGGGTGGGACGCGCTCCGAGAGCGTGGTGAGCATCAGGCCGGTGATGCCCAGCGCGAGACTCATGACGGCGCGCGCCAGCAGGAACAGCCAGATATTGGCGGCCAGCATAGCGAGGATACCGGCGAGCAGGTGCATCACAAACGCGCGCACGAGCACCGGCTGGCGGGCGTAGTGGTCGGCCAGTGCGCCCCAGAAGGGCAGGAAGGGCAGCCCGACCAGGCTGGAGATCGAGACGATCGCGCCGGTCCAGCCGGCCACGTCCTGCGGTGCGATGCCGAGCCGGGGCAAATAGAGCGGGGTGAACGCCCCCATCTGGCCCAGGAACATGGCCTCGATCAGGCAGGCGACCGTGTAGAGCGTCAGCAGGTAACGCCAGGAAGAGCCGGCCCGCAACGAGGCGGCGCGGCCGCTCAAATCGCCGGCGCCACGGCCACGTGGTCCCGGCCGCCGGGTTTCGCCGCATCAAGGGCGCGGGCGGCGGCTTGCAGCAGCGACAGTGCGGACGAACCGGGCGGCGGGCAGCGGGCGACGCCCAGCGCCGGGGTTAGCGGACAGCGGACGCGGCTTGCATACTGCACCTGTAGCTGCTTAAGCTCACGGCGCCGTTGCGCGGCGCGCCCGCGGGGGCGTGCGCGCGTCGCCTCCGGCATGACCAGGGTACACTCCTCCCCGCCAGAGCGGGAGGCCATACCGCCCGCGCGAGTCCGGGAGTGCAGGAGCTGCGCCATCCTGGTGAGCAGCATGGCGCCGGCGCCGGGGCCGAACGGGTCGTTGCAGCGCTTGAAGTGGTCCACGTCCGGCATTATAACACCAATCGGCATGCCGTTCCGCGCCGTCCGGCGCACCTCGTGCTCCAGCGACTCCTCAAGATAGCGCCGATGGAACAAGCCGGTTAGCGGATCGCAGATCGCCAGGCTGGCGAGCGTTTCGAGCATGCGCAGGTTCGCCATCGCCAGCGAGATGTGGCCGGCCAGGCTGAGGGCAAGCGGTTCCTGGGCGACGAAATCGTCGGGCGGCATCTCGTCACGCTGCAGGAAGAGCCGGCCTAAGCTGGACTTTGTACAATTTTACAATCGGGACGGCGCACAAGGCCGAAAGCGCGCGTGCTTACGCCTGAGACTTTTTGCATATCACCTTGCGCAGGCGACCCTTCGGAAAATCAGAGGGCTTGTGCCTGTCCGGCCTAGCCGCAGGCTCGGCCAATTCCGCAAGAATGTACACAGTCGAGCGAAGAGCTACTTCACAAACTCATTCGTATAGAGCGTCGTCGGGTCCACGGCCTTGTTGCTCAGACCGATTTCACGCAGGAAAGCCTCGGTGGTCTGCCACGTGGCCGGGTCGCTGCTGCCGGGGGTGCGCCCGGCGGGCGGCGTGATGAAGGGCAGGGTGGCCGTGAGGACGGCGCGCTGCAACGCCACCGCGTCGCCCGTGATCTCCGGCGTGCGCTTCATGCTGCTGGCGAACGCGGCGTCGGGGTCGGCCAGGGTATCGACGGTGCCTTTCAGGGTCGCGCGGACAAAGGCGCGCACCTGGTCGGGGTTGTCGGTGATCTTCTTCACCCCGGTGGCGACGCCGACCGCCGCCAGGTCCATGTACTGCGAGACTTCGAGCACCTGCACATCCTTGCCCTGGCTCTTGATCTGCACCGGCTCGTTCATCGAGTAGGTCATCGCCACATCCACTTGCTTCTGCAGGAGCGCCGACACCTGGGTAAAGCCGATGCTCTGTTCCTGGATGTCGCTCTCTTGCAGGTTGCCCGCCTTAAGCAATGCCTTGAGGCCGATGTAGGTCGAGCCATACGGGCCGGGGATGCCGACTTTGCGGCCTTTCAGATCGGCAGGCGCCTGGAGCGGCGGGCCTTGCCCGGCAATGGCCGTCGCAGCGATGGGGTAGCGGTAGTACTGGGTCAGGATGTAGCGCACCGGGATGTCCTGCGCCACCGCGGGCACCATCTCGTCGCCGCTGACGTTCGCGTAGTCGATGTCGCCCGCCGCCACCACCTTGAGCAGATCGTTCACCTGCCCATACTGGAACTCGACCTGCAAGCCCTCGGCGGCATAATAGCCCTTGTCCTCGGCCACATAAAACGGGGCAAACTGCACGTTGGGCACATAGCCCATGGCGACGACCACCTTCGTCAGCGGTTTCGTTCCGCCGCCGGTCGTCGCCGCAGGGGTGGCCGTGGCGCTGTCGGCCACGGGCACGGGAGTGGCCGTGGCCGCGCCGCCCGCGGCCTGATCGGCGTTGGTGCCGCACCCGGCCAGCACCAATCCTGCTAATAACACCCCGGCGCGGAGCCATGCGAACTGCTTCATCTGATATCCCACCTCATATTTCGGTCCGGTTGGGGATTGCCCGCGGCTCGGCACAGGCGCTGTGAGCGCCGTCGTAGGGCGCGGGTCACTCCCAGTCGATAATCCGCCTTTCCGCCAGCGTGATCAGGCCGTAGCCCAGGCTGGCGAGGGCGGCCAGGCTCACCAGCGCGGCAAAGACCAGCGGCGTGTCGTAGATCGAGCGGCCATAGGTCAGCAGGTAGCCCAGCCCGGCGTTGGCGGCGATGAACTCGCCCACGACCGCGCCGGTCATGGAGAGCGTGATGCCCAGCTTGAGGCCGCCGAGGATGCTGCGCAGGGCCAGCGGCGCCTCGACATAGCGCAGCGTCTGCCACGGCCCCGCGCCCATGCTGTGCGCCGCTTCGATCAGCGCGCGGTCCACGGAGCGCAAGCCGATGATCGTGTTGACCAGGATGGGGAAGAAGACGATCACCGCGCAGGTTAGCACTTTGGGCAGCAGATCGAGGCCGAACCAGAGTACCATCAGCGGCGCGATCGCCACGATGGGCACCGCCTGCGTGCCGGCGACATAGGGCGCCAGCAGCGCTTCCAGCAGGCGCGACTTGGCAACGGGGTAGCCGAGGGCCAGCCCCAGCACCGCCGCCAGCAGGAAGCCGAGTCCCGCCTCGGTCAGGGTGACGCCGGCGTGGTGCCAGAGGATGCCCCGCACAGCGAGATCCCAGAGCCGCGCGGCCACCACGCCCGGCCCCGGCAGCAGGGTCGGGGGGTTGGGCGCCACCATCGCCAGAAGCTGCCAGAGCAGCAAGCCCGCGCCCAGCGAAGCCAGTGCCGGGCCGAGCCGCCCCACCAGGCGCGGCATCGCCGCCGGTTGTTCGCTGGTTTCCACGGGTGGGCTGATCGCGCGGGCCGGGGTGCCCCGCTGGGGGTTCTTGGTTTTCGCATCCACGATCATCGCGTTCTCCGAATCCGGGCCGGGGCATCAAAAAACCCTGGCCGGCGACAGGGACCAGGGTACTGTTGCGGATGGATTCGGATTCGCCAGAGGGATGCGTGGCCCTGCGGCCCTCGTGGGCTGCCCGGCGGAAGCGCATAGCGACGCAGCCAACCGGCGCGGCCACCCGTGGGGGACGCAGCACGAACCCGGCGCGATCTTCTTCCATCCGGACTATACCGTCGGCGACGGCTTTGCACCGTCTCCTACCGCCGAAGCGGCTCGCGGGCTGGCCCTTGCGGGCTTACCGCCGATCGGGAATTGCACCCTGCCCTGAAGATCTGCATGCCTGTTACGGCTCATAACCAGTATACGCAGCCTTGCCGGATGTGTCAAGGTACATGATTGATACCCGTCTATTCCTCACCGCAGAGACGCAGAGGACGCAGAGATCATTTAAAATAAGTTCGATACGCGATCTTTTCGTGCGTATTGGCTTCCCTGGCCGGTACGCGCAGCACTCCCACCCCTGTCGATCACGCTGACACTTAACACCGATCCATATTCGATCTCTGCGTCCTCTGCGTCTCTGCGGTGTTCATCCGGCGAGGCGTGGCTAGGGCGCGTAACCGAGGCGGGTTTCAAGACCGGCTTTCACGGCGGGCCATTCCTCGGCGATGATGCTGAACATGACCGTGTCGCGGATATAGCCGTCCTGCAAGATCAGGTGCTTGCGCAGCACGCCCTCGCGCTGGGCGCCCAGCTTGGCGATGGCCGCCTGGCTCTGCCGGTTGCGCCCGTCGGTCTTCAGTTGCACGCGCACCGCGCCCAGATTCTCGAAGGCATGGCGCAAGAGCAGGTACTTGCTCTCCGGGTTGACCCGCGTGCCCTGGTAGGGGCGGGCGATCCAGGTCGAGCCGATTTCCAGCCCGCGGTGCGCCGGGCGGATATCCATATAACAGGTGACGCCGACGGATTGGCCCGTCTCCTGGCGTACCATGGCGAAAGGCTGGTAGTCGGGCGCCCGCAAGAGGCCGCTGAGATAGGTCTCGAACGCCGGCAAGGTGTCGTCCACCGGGTGGGGGATATAGGCGAAGATGGCGGGATCGGCCTGTCGCCAGAGGGCGGGCGCGTGGTCCAGGGTAAGCGGCTCCAGGCGGATCTCGCGCCCCTGGAGCGTGATGGGTGCTACCTGCATATGCTTGAAACCTCCCTGGCCCCCATTATACGCGGCGGCTCATGCCGCCGGCTATGCTTGCGAAGGCCGCCGCGGTCTCATTACCCGGCCCGCCTGTGGTATACTGGGGGATACAGTGCAATGTTGCCCTGCCGTGCCGCTCCCTGGGCGCGGCAGCATGAACCCGTTCAAAGGAGAACGTGCCCCGTGAAACTTGCCGCCCGCATCAGCAATCTCCCGCCCTACGTATTCGCCGCCATGGGCAAGCGCATCGCCGAGCGCCGCGCCCGCGGCGACCAGGTTATCAACTTCGGCATGGGCGACCCCGATGTGCCGATGCCGGAGAACCTGGTGGACGCCGTCTGCGCCGCAGCCCACGACCCGCGGATGCACCGCTACCCCAACTACTTTGGCTTGCCGGAGCTACGCCAGGCGATGAGCGGCTGGTATTGCCGCCGCTTCGGCGTCGAACTCGACCCCGACACCGAGGTCTTGCCGCTGATCGGCTCGAAAGAGGGCATCGCCCACGCCGCGCTGGCCTTCTGCGACCCCGGCGACCATGCCCTGGTGCCCAGTCCCGGCTACCCGGTCTACCGCTACGGCACGCTGCTCGCCAACGGCGTCGTCACCGAGATGCCGCTGCTGGCGGAAAACGGCTTCCTGCCCGACCTGGACCTGCTGGAGCGCACGCTGCCCGACCGCGCCCGCGTCATGTGGCTGAACTACCCGAACAACCCCACCGGCGCGGTGGCCGGACTGGACTTCTTCGAGCGCGCAGTCACCTTCGCCCGGCGGCACGATCTGATTATCGCCCACGACAATCCGTATTCCGAGATCGCCTATGACGACTACCGGGCGCCGTCGATCTTGCAGGTGCCCGGCGCCCGCGAGGTGGCCGTCGAGTTCCACTCGCTGAGCAAGACCTACAGCATGGCCGGTTTGCGCATCGGCATGATCGTGGGCAACGCGCAGGTGGTGGAGGCGGTGGGCCGCATCAAGAGCAACGTCGATTCCGGCGTGCCGGGCATCGCCCAGGAGGCGGCCATCACCGCGCTGACCGAAGACCAGCGCTGGATCCAGGAGCGCAACAAGATCTACGAGCGCCGCCGCGATCGCCTGGTGCCCGCTCTCAACGCCGCCGGGATCGCCGCGCCCATGCCGAAGGCCAGCCTCTACATCTGGGCCAGGACGCCCGCGGGCCTGAGTTCCGCCGCCTTCGCCGACCGGCTGTTCGACGAGGCGGCCATCGTGGTCACGCCGGGGCCGAGCTTCGGCAGTTGCGGGCAGGGCTACGTCCGCATGTCGCTGACCGTGCCCGACGCCGAGGTCGAGGAGGCCGTGGCCCGGCTGCAGAAACTGCAGTTCTAGCGCGGCGCTCACGGGGATTTTGATCTGTAGGGGCCGGTTTCAAACCGGCCTGCCGCTCATCAGAATCAGTATGGGCGACGACGTGCGCGGCGCGAAGTCCCTACCACAGGTCTAGCGGCATCCGCCTCCAGGCGGATCACGCGTCGCGCCCAGGATGGTATAATAAGGTAGAGCGAGGAGCAATCATTTCACCGTGTATCCGGGAGGATCGCTGATTCTGGTGCTGATTTAAATTGCTGGAGCCTGGCAACCGGGCTTGTCCCCTGATCCTGATTGGCACTGCCGTCGATGCACCGGGCATCCGGCAGGGGCCGTGTGGCGGCTATACGCGCCGCCGGGGTGGGGTGGCCGGTGGTCAGGCTTTTGCTTTCCCTTTTGCAGGGACGCGCTCCTCGTCACTTTACATAAGCTTATAATTCGCCGCGATACCTCGGCGCCCGGCGCCGGGAACCGCGGAAGGATAGGAATCGCATGTCAGATCAACCGCGCAATCTCGTGTTCGAACAACGCACAGCCAACGGCCTGCACCCGGTGCGCCACGCGCCGGAGCGCGCGCTCATGGTGGGCGTCGAAGCGGGCCGGCCCGTCTGGTCGCTCGACGACTCGCTGGCCGAACTGGCGCAACTGGCCTCGACGGCGGGCGTGGACGTGATCGGCGAAGTTACCCAGAAGCTCGACACGCCCAATCCCGCCACGCTGGTCGGCAAGGGCAAGCTGGAGGAGATCCGCAAGCTCAAGGAGACTGAGGGCTACGACCTGCTGCTCTTTGACGAGGAGCTGTCGCCGCGCCAGCAGCGCAACATCGAAGAAGCGCTCAACGTCAAGACGCTCGACCGCACGGGCCTCATCCTCGACATCTTCGCCCGCCACGCGCGCACGCGCGAGGGTCGCCTGCAGGTCGAACTGGCGCAGTTGGAGTACCGGCTGCCCCGGCTGACCCGGCTCTGGACGCACCTGTCGCGCCAGACGGGCGGCACCGGCGGCGCGGGCGTGGGTCTGCGTGGCCCCGGCGAGACCCAGTTGGAGGTCGACCGCCGCCGCGCCCGCGAGCGCATCGCTCGCCTCAAGGACGAACTCAAGCAGGTTCACGAGCAGCGCGAACTCTACCGGCAGAAGCGCCGCCAGGCGGGCACCCCGGTGGTCGCGCTGGTCGGCTACACCAACGCCGGCAAATCGACCCTGCTCAACGCGCTGTCGGATGCCGGGGTGCTGGCCGCCGACGTGCTGTTCGCCACGCTCGACCCGACCACGCGCCAGGTCGCCCTGCCCGATGGCCGCGAGATCCTGCTGACCGACACGGTGGGCTTTATCCAGCGCCTGCCGACGATGCTGGTGGCGGCCTTCCGCGCCACGCTCGAGGAAATCGCCGAGGCCGACCTGCTGGTCCACGTGCTCGACATCACTCACCCGAACGCCGCCGAGCAAGCGCACACGGTGGAAGAGGTGCTGAAAGAGCTAGGGCTGGGCGACAAGCCGCGCATCGTGGCCCTCAACAAGATCGACAAGCTGATCGGCCACGAGCGCGAGAACGGCCCCGGCGCGACGCCCGCCGGGGCCGACAATATCGGCGACCGGCTGATCGAGGAGATGGGCATCCCCGCCGACTACGTGCCGGTCTCGGCGCAGGCAGGCATCGGCCTCGACCGGCTCCTGGCGCGCATCGAGGACGAGCTGAACCACAATCTGCTGACGGTTACGGTCCGTATACCCTATAGCCAGGGCGACCTGGTGGCGCAGTTCCATCGCAAGGGCACGGTGCTCGCCGAGAGCTACGAGGAAACCGGCACGCTCATCGAGGGCCGCCTGCCCCGGCGCCTGCAACCGCTGTTCGCCGACTATATCGTTTAGGGACCCGCCCTCCTGGCGAGGGCTGACTGTCTAGCATCGTCATGCACAACGCACATCGCCCGCGGCTGCTGGTGACGGCAGCCGCGTTTATTTTGCTCCTGGCGCTGGTCGCGCTGCTGACCGGCGCCCTGGGCGCGACCGGCACCCGTCCCGGCCCGCCCACCGCCACCCTGACGCCGTCCCCGAGCGCAACGGCGACACCGACGGCACGCCCAAGCCACACACCGCTCCCGCCCACCATGACGCCCTCGGCGACCGCAACACCGTCGCCCACCGGCACACCCACCGCGCCGCCCCCGCAGACGCCGCTGCCCGTCGAAAGCCCCGCGCCCGACGCCTGGCTGCATCGCGCCACCCCGCATTACGACATCTACTACCTGCCGGACAGCCCCGCCGCGCACGACATCGACACGCTGGCGAAACTGGCCGAAGAGGCCATGCGCGCCGCCACCACCCGCCTGCAAACGACCGAGACAACGCGCATCCGGATCTATTTTGTGAACCGCATCTATTACCAGGGCGGCGCCTCCTACAGCCATAACGAGTTGCTGCTGTCCTACCCGCCGCCCGACCGCGATTATATGTCCACCGATCTGGAGACGGTGCTGCGCCATGAGACGGCCCACGCGCTGGTCGAGCAATTCCTGGGCAGCGACCGGCACAAGGGCGGCCTGCTGGGGGAGGGTGTCGCCGTCTGGACGGCGGGCGGCCACTACCAGCCTGAGTCGCTGGCGCCGCTGGCCGCCACGCTGATCGGCGATAACGCCGGTCTCTACCTGCCCCTGCCCGGACTCCAGCGCGACTTTGATAACGCCCAGCACGAGATCGCCTACCTGGAAGGCGGCGCGTTTGTGCAGTTCCTGGTGGAGCGCTGGGGCCTGCCGAAGTTCAAGCAGTACCTCGACCAGCCCGACAACCCGCAGCCGATCTACAGGCAAGATCTCGCCGGGCTCGAACAAGCCTGGCGGACCTGGCTGGCGGCGCAACCCCACACCGCAGCCGACAGCGAGGCCGTGCGCTTGCGGGTGCGCTACTACGACCTGGTGCGCCGCTACGAGGCCACCCTGGACCCGGACGCCCGCGTGTTGCCCGGCCAGCCACCTTCGCAGTGGGGGCTGACCCTGATCGGCATGTTCAACCACCCGGCATCGGCGCCCACCAACGTGGCGCTCGAACACGAGTTCGTGCAGGCGGGTGCCGCGCTCTGGAGCCGCAATCTCACCACCTGCGCCCGGCTGCTCGACGACCTCGCCGCCCGTATTCCCGCATCATAGCCGCGCCGGGCCCTGAACTGGTAAGGAGTCACGGCGATTTTGCGCTGTAGGGGCCGGTTTGAAACCGGCCTGCCATCAGAATCAGGGTGGAAGGGCCATTAGTCCTTACCAACTAGTCAGGATTTATAGGACTATCGGGCCATTCCTCTCCGGTAAGGTAGATGCTATAATTACTGTGCTGTAGACGTGGTTTTGCGAACCGTGCTTCCGGCGTTCGTCCCGTCTGCCGTTTCCACGCCGGGCGTGTCCAGGCACCGGGCCAGTCCGCCCGTCTGGCACATATCTTGCCTTTACTTACTGGTAAATGTAGGGGCGCATCGGGCCAGGCGGAAACGATCCGAATTTATCCGTATTCATGGGTTAAGCTGATATTCTAAGGGGTACTGCTGATGATTCACCGCTATGTCCTGGGTCGCGGACTGGCGTTGCGCATGCGTGAATTGCCGCGCCGGCGCCTGGCCGTTGGCGTGGCCCTGGGGCTCGTGGCCGCCGTGCTGTTACTGATCGTGCTGCCGCTGGGCTATGGCGCCTCCTACAATGACCGGGTCTTCCCCGGCGTGCATGTGGGCGGCCTCGACCTGGGCGGCCTGTCCGAGGCGGACGCCCGCGCCCGGCTGACCCAGGCCACGACCCTGCCCGCCGGGCAGATGGTGCTGCGCGCCGCCGACGGCAGCCGCCAGTGGACCTATACGCTGCGCGATCTCGGCGTCTCGCTGGACGTGGACTCGGGCGTCGCCAACGCCCTGGCCTATGGCCGGGACGGCAACTTCGCGGCCAACGGACTGGCTCAGGTGGGCGCGCTGCTGCATGGCGCCACCGTGGCCGCCGATTCACGCACCGACTCCGCCGTCGTCGGACGGGTGGTGACGCGGCTGGCCGCCGACGTGGATCGCGCGGCGGTGACGGGCAGCGTGGCGACCCGCGACGGCACCGTCGTCGTGACCCCCGGCCAGGACGGCATTGCCCTGGATCGCGAAGGGGCCGCGCGGGCCATCACCGCGGCGCTGGCCGGCGGCGACCTGCCCGCGACCCTGGACCTGCCGCTGCGCAGCGTGCATCCTGCGGTGGGTGACGCCGTGCTCCAGGCCACCGGCGCCCAGGCCCGCGCGCTTACCGGCGCCCCGGTCGTGGTGCGGGTGGACGGCACGGACGCATCGCAGACCCTGAGTTCCGCCGACCTGCAGAGCGCCCTCAGTCTCGACCCCGACGCGACGGGCAATTATACCGCACGCTTCGACCGGGCACGGGTGGTGGCCCTGCTGGCGCCGCTGGCGGCGAAGGTCGCGGTCGCGCCGGAAAACGCAACCCTGAAACTGGTGAAGGGCAAGCCCGTCCTGACCGCCGATAAGACCGGCCAGGAACTGGACCTCGATAGCGCCGCCCAGGCCGTGCTGGCCGCCGCCCAGGCGTCGGGGCGCAGCGCGACGCTGGCGATCCGGCCCGCCACCGCGGCGATCACCGCCGCCGGCCTGGAACCGGTGCAAAAGCAATGGACGGCGCTGCTCGCCAAGGGCTTTACCCTCCATTACGGCAAGCGCACCTGGACCATCAAGGGCAGCACGCTGGCCGGGAGCCTCGCTCTGGTCGGCAGCCAGGGCGGCAGCACGCTACCGTACCGGCTGCAACTGGACTCGCAACTGCTGACCAAGCGCCTCGCCGCGATTGCCGGCGACATCGATATCGGCCCGCGCAGCGCCCGTTTCCGCATAGTGAACGGCACGGTTAAGATCGTGGCTCCGGCCCGCGAGGGGCTGGAGACCGACCAAACGGCCAGCGCGGCGGCTGTGCTGGCGGCGCTGGAGGCCGGCGAGGTGCAGGCCGACCTCGTCGTCAAGACCCAGCCCGCGCCCGTCACCATCGCGCCGCCCGCCGATGTGAGCACGCCGGACCTGCTCGCCCACTCCTCCACGACCTACTACGGCTCGTCGCCCGAGCGCGCGCATAACGTCGAGTTCGGCACGTCGCTGCTCGACGGCACCCTGGTGCCGCCCGGCGGCGAGTTCAACACCAACGCCACGCTGGGGCCCCTGACGCTGGCCGCCGGGTTCCAGATGGGCTTCGGCATCGTCTCCGACGGCGTCAACGTGACCACGGTGCCCGCCGAGGCGGGCGGCATCTGCCAGGTCGTCACCACGCTGTTCCATAGCGTCTTCTGGGCGGGCCTACCCGTCACCGAGCGCAACCATCATAGCTACTGGATCTCGTCCTACGGCAAGCCGCCGAGCGGGCTGCAAGGGCTGGATGCCACGATCGCGCCGCCGGAGAAGAATTTCCGCTGGGTCAACAGCACCGGCAACTGGATCCTCGTTCGCGCGCACGCCGCGAAGGGCGTGGTCAACTTCGAGCTATGGGGCACCGACCCCGGCTGGAAGGTGCAGGTGGACGGCCCGGTGATCACCAAGGTGGTGCCGACCAGCTCCCGGCCGATCTACGAGAACAGCTACGATATGCGCTGGGGCACCACCCGGATGATCGAGCACGCGCAGAACGGCTTCACGTCGGACATTCACCGCCGGGTCTACGACGCCAACGGCAAGCAGATCGACGATTGGCACGCCCAGGGCACGTATCTGCCTGCGCACAATCGCTACCTGGTGGGCCAGAAGGGCAAGCCCGCGCCGACCGCGACCCCGGACCCGGCGGCCCTGCCGACCGTCGATCCGGCACTGACCCCCGGTGCGTCGCCGGTGGTGCCCGGCACCGACCCGGCAGCCCAGCCGCCCGCGCCCGGCACAACCCCGGCGCCGCCCGCGGCGCCCGCGCCCGGCAACCCCCCGCCACCGGACCCGGCAGCCCAGCCGCCCCCGGCGGCGACCCCGGTGCCCCAGGCCCCCGCGCCCGAGCAGGCGCCGCCCGCCGCAACCCCGGCGCCGGCCAATCCCTGATCGGGCGGTAGCATACCAGCCATCTGAAGGCGGCAGATCGCGGGCACGTTAGCCCGGGTCTGCCGCCTCCATTTGCGGCGTGCCCTCGTCCGCCGCGATCCCAGGCGCAACCCCTGGTGCGCTGCCGTGGTCGTTATGGACTACCAGGCTGTGGAAGCGTGCCTGGTCGCGCTGCATCACCTCGATACGGTCCTGTATCTCGCGCAGATTTTTGAGCACCAACCCGATCTCCAACTCGGCTTTCAGGTTCACTCGGTAGTCACCTTCGGACTTGATGCGGTCTTTGGTCGCTTGCCGGTTCTGGCTGATCAGAACAAAGATCGACAAGAAGATTGCTTCCAACGACACACTCATCGTCAGGAAGCCGAAGGGGAAGGGATCGAACGCGATGGGGCTGCCCGGCAGGTTCACGATGATCCAGATGGCGAAGATCCCGGCATTAAGCGCCAGGAACGGCAGGCTGCCGCTGAAATCGGCGATAGCATCAGCGATGCGCTGGACAGGAGTAATCTGGTCGTCGCCCTGGCGATTCGGGTTTTCGCTGACCTGAACCTCCAACAAGTGTTCGGTATCGCGCAGGCGGCGCGCCAGCACGATCAGCACCCGAATCGCGCTGGTGGGGTACGCAGTGAGAAACCGATAGAAAGTATCCCGGTCGAGTTCCCATACCCGCACGGGCGTCACGGCGGTGGCCGTGGCGGAGCGTGCCTCGCCGGTGAGCATCGCCAGTTCGCCGAAAAACTCGCCCGCGTCGATCCGGTCCAGGGGCACGTAGCGCCCCTCGGCGTCTCTCAACGACAGGTCGACCTCGCCCTCTTGGATCACATAAAACGTGTCGCCCGGCTCGTCAACGCGGACAATATCGCTGCCTTTCGGAAATTCGCGCTCGACCAGCAGCATGCCCAGCGCTTCCAGTTCGGCATCAGGGAGTTCGCGAAAGAGGGGAATAGTTTGCAGGATGGTCAGGTCAGGCATCGCGGAGATCCTCGCCGGCCATCCTCGCCGGGCCGCTAGGGCGGGACGGCACACTACAGGCATCAGTGTAGCACGAGGCGGCGACGGCATCAACTATGTGCCGATCCGTCCCGCCCACCCCGGCCCCGCACATCTGTTTGCCATAGGACTGCGTACCATTGCTATCGGCTATTCCCACGCCGCTCCCGGCATGATGGGGCGCGGGCTATCAGGAGGGGAAACTAATGGACGACGCACGGCTGGTCAAGGTCAGCAAATATCTCAGCAAACACCTGCGCCACCAGCCGCAGCGCCTGGGCCTGACCTTGCAGCCTGGCGGCTGGGTGCCGGTTGAGGATCTGCTCGCCGCCTGCGCCCGTATGCACTTCCCCATCAGCCGCGCCGAACTGGAGGAAGTGATCGCCCGCAACAATAAGCAGCGCTTCGCGCTCAACCCCACCGGCACGCTGATCCGCGCCAACCAGGGCCACAGCGTGCCGGTCGATCTGCAACTGGCGCCGGTCGCGCCGCCCCCGACCCTCTACCACGGCACGGCGGCCCACCTGGTCGAAACCATCCAACGCGAGGGCTTGCGGAAGATGGCGCGCCACCACGTCCACCTGTCGCCCGACCCGGAGACGGCGCGCATCGTCGGCGCGCGCCACGGGGTGCCGGTCATCTTCGCGGTCGACGCAGCCGCGATGCAGCAGGCCGGCACCCCGTTCTACTGCTCGGCCAACGGCGTCTGGCTGGTCGATGCCGTGCCCCCGGCATATCTGCGCCTGCTCTAAGCCCCCTTTCCGTTTGTCACTCTGAGCGGAGCGAAGAGTCTCGTCGTGGATCCGCACGAGACGAGATTCTTCGCTGCGCTCAGAATGACAGAGGTGGTGGTTTAGCCGGCGGCGATCAGGGGAAGCTGCGCGCCAGCCATTGCTCCGGCTGCACGGCGGGGCCGGCGGCGTGGACCTCCCAGTGCAGATGCGGCCCCAGCGCGTTGCCCGTGCTGCCCACCAGGGCCAGCAGATCGCCCGTCTGCACGCGCTGGCCCACCGTGGCGCGGAAGGCCGAGAGGTGCGCGTACAGGGTGAACACGCCGCCGCCGTGGTCCACGATGACGGTGTTGCCGCGCAGCCGCAGCGGGCGCGCGAACACCACCCGCCCCGGCGCCGGGGCATAGACCGGCGTCCCGGTGGCCGCGTCGAAGTCCACGCCCGTGTGTACCTCGTAGGGCGGTTCGGCATTATACGCGCGGCGCTGGCCGAAGGGCGCGTTGACCACCAGGCTGCGGTGCAACGGCGCGACGAACCCGCCCTGCCATTGCGGTCCCAGGTCGCGCCCGGCGAACACGGCGTCGATGGTGGCGTGTTCGTTAGCGCGCACATCGGGGTTGATGCGCGGGCCGTTGTACTGCTGGCGCAGGGTGGGGTAGGGGTAGCGTTGCACCGGCAGCGTGCGCTCGATCTGCGTTGTGGCACCATCCGCGTCCTGCAAGGTCAGGCGCAGGGCCAGCGTGTCGGGCGACTGGTACGATTCCGCGCCGCCTACCGCCCAGGGCAGCGTTTGCGCGCCGCCCGGCAGGCTCAACGGCAGGCAGCAGGTGAACGACAGGGTGTTGCCGCCCAGCGTGCCGCCCACCAGCCGTGTGCCGGGCGCGGGCAGCACCTTGATCAGCACCGTGTGGCCCTCTTGCACCTCGGGCGGCTCGAACACCACGGCGGCAGTCGTCGCCCGCCGGGCCACGGCCGGCGCGTCGAGCGGCGTCGGCAGCACCCGGTAGCCGGTCGCCGCCAGTTCGGGGTGGTGTTCCAGGCGGGCGCGCTCGAAATATTGCACCGTGCGCCCGTCCTCGGTCAGTTCCTCGGAGAGCGGATAGCCGAAGATCGCCAGCCCGCCGTTCGCCTCCCAGAAGCGCAGGATATCGCCCTGGATGCTGTGGCCTGTGGCCGCAAAGTACAGGTGGCCGGGGTTGGAGGGGAACGCGGCGCTGGTCGGGAAGGATCGGCCCTGGACGGCCTCCGCCCCCAGCCGCCCCAGCGTAATCTGCCGGCCCGGCGGGTAGTCGGGGTGCCACTCCAGCCGGGCGCGCTCCAGGTACTGCACGGTCAGCCCGCCTTCCTGCAACTCGCCGGTGAGCGGCGCGCCGAACAGCAGCGCCCCGTCGTGGTCCTGCCAGAACTGGGCGAACCCGCCGCTCAATTGCGGGCTGGCCGCCGGGGGCAGGGGCAGCGGGCCGCGCGGCACGGCGTCCGACGCGGCGGCCGGACGCGCCCCGGCCACCAGGGCAGGCACGATCACGAACAGGACGATCAGGCGACGTAGCACGGGCGGTTCTCCTTTAGCGCAAGCGCTGACTCCGACAGCATGCACAATACCACGCATTGGGTCCTGGCGTCCACAGGGCGGGGCCGGCGCCGCCAACCATGACGGGGCGGATCGCGGCGCCGCCGCAGGCGCTGAATTTGCTTGACAAATGGGCGGGCAATGGGTTAGACTCGTGCCAATTAGAATCGGCTGCTCACATGGCGTAGGATTACGTCCAGGACTTTATGACTACTGAGCCTGCAACCGAAGAGACCACCGCCTCACCTTCCCCGCGCCTCGCGGCGGTGGTAC
Organism: Chloroflexia bacterium; assembly: GCA_035693165.1. GTDB lineage: Bacteria > Chloroflexota > Chloroflexia > QHBQ01 > JAICKM01 > JAICKM01. The sequence continues at coordinate 20,942 of DASSGZ010000141.1, forward strand.
TCGCCGCGGGGATGGGCAAACGGATGCGGTCCAAATTGCCCAAAGTGCTGCACCGCATCGCGGGTGTGCCGCTTGTCGAACATGTCGTGCGCGCTGTGGCGCCGCTGGCGCCCGCGCGGACCGTGCTGGTGGTGGGCCACGGCGGCGAGCAGGTGCAGGCCGTCATGGGTTCGGGTTACGAGTACGTGACCCAGGCGCAACAACTGGGCACCGGCCATGCCGTCCTCCAGGCCCGCGCCACCGTCGCGGGGCAGGCCGACACGGTGCTGGTCCTCTATGGCGACTCGCCGCTCTTACGCTCCACGACCCTGGCCGATCTCGTGCGCCTCCACCACTCGCGGCCCGGCGTGCGTGCCACCATTCTCACCTGCATCGCCGAGGACCCCACGGGCTACGGGCGCATTATCCGCGACGCCGGCGGCCAGGTCTTCGACATTGTTGAGGAGCGCGTGGCGACCCCCGAGCAACGGGCCCTTAAAGAGACCAACAGCGGCATCTATTGCTTCGATTCCGCCTGGCTGTGGCCCCGGTTGGCCGAGTTGCTGGTCCATCCCGGCGCGGGCGAATATTACCTCACCGACATGATCGCCGTGGCGATCCGCGAACAGCCGGGCAGCGTGCAGACCTTCCAGGTCAGCGGCATGGAAGAGGTCGCCGGGATCAACAACCGCGTCCAACTGGCCGAGGCCGATCTCGTCATCCGCAACCGCATCCGCACCCGCTGGATGCTCGAAGGCGTGACCATGATCGACCCGGCCACGACCTACATCGACGTAGACGTGACGCTGGGCCAGGATACGATCCTCTATCCCGGCTGCTACCTGCAAGGCCAGACCCGTGTGGGCGCCGATTGCCGGCTGGGGCCGCAGGCCCGCCTGGTGGACGCCGTGGTGGGCGACGGCTGCGTGGTGGGCACGTCGCTGCTGGAAGATTGCGTGGTGGAGGACGGCGTCGATATCGGCTCGTTCAACCACCTGCGCCCCGGCGCCTACCTGTCCACGGGCGTGCATCTCGGCAACTTCGCCGAGGTCAAGAATTCCCGCCTGGGCCGCAACGTGTCCCAGGGCCACTTCAGCTACATCGGCGACGCCGAAGTGGGAGACAACACGAACATCGGCGCGGGCACGATCACGGCCAACTTCAACAACGGCGTGAAGAACCGTACGCAGATCGGCCCCAACGTGTTTATCGGCTCGGACAGCGTGTTGATCGCCCCGGTCGAAGTGGGGGCGGGCGCACAAACCGGGGCGGGCGCCGTCGTGAACAAAGATGTGCCGCCCGGCGCGCTGGTGGTCGGGGTGCCCGCGCGGGTCATCCGCTGGCTCAACGGCGGCCCGCCGGAGCGGGGCGGCCCCGCGGCCCCGCCGCGTGAGGGGAGCGACCCACCCGCATGAGTAGAGCCTTGCAGGTGTTCAGCGGCAGTGCGAATCGGCCTCTGGCCGAGGCCATTTGTCGCTGCCTGGGGGTGCGGCTCGGCAAGGCGATTGTGGGACGCTATCGCAACGGCGAAACCCGTGTGCGTGTCGACGAGAGCGTGCGCGGCGATGACGTGTATGTCATCCAGCCCACCTCGCACCCCGTCAACGAACACCTCATGGAACTGCTGATCATGCTCGACGCCCTGCGCCGGTCGTCGGCGGCGCGCGTGACGGCTGTCATCCCGTATTATGGCTACGCCAAACAAGAGAAAAAGACCGCGCCCCGCGAACCGATTACCGCCAAACTGGTTGCTAATCTGCTGGTGGAGGCCGGCGCCGACCGCATCTTGACCTGCGATCTCCATGCCCCGGCCATCGAAGGCTTCTTCGACATCCCGGTGGACCACCTTCAGGCGCGCTATTTGCTGGCGGCGCATCTGCGCGATCTGCATTTGCCCAACCCGGTGATCGTGGCGCCCGATGCGGGGCGGGTCGGCTGGGCGATGGAGTTCCGCGATATCGTCGGGGGCAACCTGGCCTTTATCGCCAAGCATCACCCCGGTGTGGACCGCACGGCTATGATCGACATGGTGGGCGATGTGGCCGGAGGCACCGCGATCCTGATCGACGACATGATCCTCACCGGGGGGACGCTGATGGAGGCGGCGCGGGTGCTTTTCGAGCGCGGCGCGCGCGCCGTCTACGCCTGCGCCACGCATGCGGCGTTCGCCGACGGGGTGCGCGCGCAAATGGAAGCCTCACCGTTTAGCCGGTTGTTGCTGACCGATACCATACCGTTGCTGGGCGATCCGCCCGCGCATGGGGCCTCGAAGATCGAGATTCTGAGTGTGGCCCCCATGCTGGCCGAGGCGATCGATCGCATCCACAATGATCGGTCGGTAAGCTCGCTGTTCCGCCAGGATGACGACGCGTCATAGGCGACGCGCTTTCGCAACCTCTCCGGATACCGCGGAGCCGTGAGGGAAGGATACGCTTGGATCCTGGTAGTATAATCAGCGTCGTCGTCATCGCATTCTGCCTGCTCCTGCTTGCCTGCAACGTGGGCGTGGAAACGGCTTTGACCAATGTGAGCCGCCTGCGCCTGCACCAGTTACTGGATCGCGGCGTGCCGCGCGCGCAAGCCCTCTCGGAGTTGCTGGGTACCCCGCGCCTGCACACCATTATCCGCGCCGCCAACCTGATCTTGATTGTCGCCATGGTGGGGGCGGCGACCGGGCTGGCGCTGCGCTTCTCCCCGGATCTGCTTACCATCATCGGCGTGCTGGCGCTGCTGACGCTGATCGCCATCGTGGTCAGCCTGCTGGCACCGCAGGCTATCGCCGTGCGCAACCCGGAGCGCGCTGCCCTGTTGCTGATTGGCTACGTCACGCTGCTGCGCGTGGTGCTCACGCCCCTGCTGAATGTGCTCTACTGGATGGCCCGTCCGCTGGCCCGCGTCCTCGACGGGGGTCGCGAGGCCGGCCATTATATCACCGAAGAGGAGATGCGCCAGCTCGTCAATACCGGCGAGGACGAGGGCGTCATTCAGGCCGACGAAGAGGTGCTGATCCAGCAGATTTTCGAGTTTGGCGATACGGTGGTCCGCGAGGTGATGGTGCCGCGCACCGATATGGTGGCCGCCGCCGACGATGAGCCGCTGGGCGCCGTCATCGACAGCATCCTCGCCTGCGGCCATACGCGCCTGCCGGTGTACCACGAGAATATCGACAACGTCGTGGGCATTGTCAACGCCAAAGACCTGCTGCTGGCCTTGCGCCAGGGCCACCCCGACCAGCCCTTGCTCGAACTGGTGCGCCCGGCCCACTTCATCCCGGAGACCAAGAAGGTCAACGAACTCTTGCGTGATCTCCAGCAGCATCGCCTGCAGATGGCGATCGTGGTGGACGAGTACGGGGGCACGTCGGGCCTGGTGACCATTGAAGATCTGGTGGAAGAGATTGTCGGCGAGATCCAGGACGAATACGACCGGGAGCCGGTGCTGCTGGAGGAAGTGAGTCCCAACGAATGGCGCTGCGACGCCCGGTTGCCGCTCGACGACCTCAACGATCTGCTGGGCACCGATCTGGAAGGCGCGGATGTGGAGACCGTGGGCGGGTTGGTGCAGGAGCGCCTGGGCCGCATCCCCATCGTGGGCGACTCGATCACCGAGGGCGATATCACCATCACCGTCACGGCGACCGAGGGCCTGCGTATCAAGCAGGTGGATGTGCGCCGGGGTGGTGGCCCGGAGGGACCGCCCGACATCCCGCCGCCACTGCCCAGCACCCCCAGCCTGTTGCCGGTCGATTCACCCGTTCGGCCTGGCGAGTAGGACGCGCAGAATGGAGATTATTGTTAGCTGATGCAAACGCGAGACTATAGCGAACTGGCCCCCGCCGATCAGGAACTGCTGGCGGCGGCGCGGGCGGCGCGGGCCGAGGCCTATGCGCCGTACTCCGGCTTCCCGGTGGGTGCAGCGCTACGCACGGCCGACGGCCGCATCTTTACCGGCTGCAATATCGAGAACAGCTCTTACGGCCTCACCTGCTGCGCCGAGCGCACGGCGATTTTCAGCGCGGTGGCGGCGGGGGCGCGCGAGTTTGCGGCCCTGGCTGTGGTCGCGGGCAAAACCGATACTCTGCCCGCTTCGCCGTGCGGCGCGTGCCGCCAGGTGCTGGCCGAGTTTCGCCCGTCCTATCGCGTGCTGCTGGGCGCGCCCAGCGAGCGCGGCCCGGTGGTGGAGACCAGTGTCGCCGAACTGCTGCCGCTTGCTTTCCACATGATGGAGACGGCCGAGTGACCCAACTCACGCCGGAGGGGATCGCCGCGCAGCTCAGCACGCGCAGCTTCGGGCGGGTGCTGGAGTACCTGCCGCAAACCGGATCGACCAACGACGTGGCCCGCGAGCAGGCGCGGGCCGGGGCGCCGGAGGGCTTGCTGGTCGTCACCGACGAGCAACTGCGCGGGCGCGGGCGGCGCGGGCGGATCTGGACGGCGCCGCCGGGCAGCGCTATCCTGGCCTCGGTGGTGTTGCGCCCGCAGACGCCGCTCGCCGAGGCGTTTGCGCCGACGATGATCTTCGCGCTGGCGGTGCGGGCGGCGGCACGGGCGTGGGGCGCGCCCGCCGGGCTGAAGTGGCCCAATGACGTGCTCTGCCGGGGCCGCAAGCTGGCGGGTATCCTGTGCGAGATGCCGCTGACCGGCGGCGTCGCCGAGTTTGTGGTGGCCGGGTTCGGGGTCAATGTGGACCTGGACCCGGAGTCGCTGGGGCCGGGCGTCGTAGCGACCAGCCTGCGCCAGGAGATCGCCGGGCCGCTGCCGGCGCGGGCAGCCGTGCTGGCGCGCATCCTGGCCGAGGCCGAGACCCGCTACGCCCGCTGGCAGGCGGGCGGCTACGCGGCGATCTGGGCCGAGTGGCGCGATGCGCTGACCACGCTGGGCAGCTACGTGCGCATCGATCCGGGCGACGGCGCTCTGATCGAGGGCACCGCGCTGCAGGTGGGGCCGGATGGCACCCTGTTCGTTCGCACCGCGGCGGGCGAACAGGCGGTGATCGCGGGCACGGTGCTGTTCTAGCGGGGCAAGGGCGGCCCGCGCCAGAGGTTGAAGGTCTGTAAGCCGTCCGCCAAGCGGCTTAAACGGATCGTTAAGGCCCGCTTGCT
>DASSGZ010000142.1:0-17317 GCA_035693165.1 Chloroflexia bacterium
CGTATGGGCGGCGCGCGGCGGGGTCGACCCGTCGCGGTACGGCGGCGCACCACGAGCGCGCACCCGATCAGCCAGGCCGGCCCGGCGGCCAGCCCGGCCAGCGAGAGGCCCGCGCCCAGTCGCACACTGGCCGGCGCGTAGCTGTAGACCCACCGGTGCGCGCCGGACGGCACATGCACGGCGGGCAGCACGCCGTCAATCGCCAGCAGGGGCACTGGTTGGCCGTCGAGCCGGGCGACCCAGCCCGGAAAGGCGGGCGTGCCGAAGACCAGGATGCCGCCGCGCGAGTCGATGGTGCCGGACCATTGCTCGGCCTGCCGCGCGGTGACGCGCACGGTGGCGGCGAGCGGTTGCAGATCGGCGAAGGCGGGCAGGCGGCCACCGGGGCCGGGGGCGACGAGATAAGCCGGCCCCGCGTTGGCCTGGTTGCGATAGATCAGGGTGCCGTCCACCTGATCGACCTGGACCAGGCGGGTATCGGTGAGGGGTACCCGCGAGAGCACCGTGCCGATGTCGAACAGGCCCAGCAGCCGGGCGTCGGGCTGCGCGGCGCGGGATGTGGGGTAGCCAGGATCGTACACCTCAAAGGGCGGCACCGCCAGCTCGTAGTCGGGGAAGCTGTAGCCCCCGGCGCGTTGCATGAACGTGACGTAGGGCTGGATCAGCAGCGGGTCCCAGCCGTCGGCCAGATCGACATGCAACTCGACGGCGGGCAGTTGCCGCACGTTGCGCTGGACGCCGTAGATGCGGTCGGTCCCGGCGATCTCCGCCGCGCGCCGCTCCAGGGCCGACGGCTCGATCCGCGGCTGCACCGCATCGACATGGGCCAGCCCCTGGTCGGCCACGATGAGGCTGATCGCCAGCAGGATGCCCCCCACCGCGCCCACGGCGGCCAGGGTGCGTTCGCCGCTGCGGCGGATGGCGGCGATGACGGCGTCCGCGCCCAGCCCGGACAGCAGCGCGATACCGAGCAGCCCCACGAACCAGATGCGCGCCAGCCCGCGGAACAGGTCGAAGCTGGGCAGCACCGCCGCCGCCAGCCGGTAGACCGGCGAGGAGACGCCCAGCGCCAGCCCGGCCACCAGCGCCACGCCCAGCACGATCGGGATGCCGGCCCGGCGCCGCGCCGCCACCCCCACGCCCGCCAGGGCCAGGATGCCCAGGCCGGGATCGAAGATCGCCTCATGCGGCACCGGCGAGGGGATGCGGAAGCCCACCAGGGCGCCCAGGAAGGGCAGCAGGTCGAGCGCGTCGGTGCTGCGCACCGTCTGCTCACGGGTGGAGTGGGCGGTGAACTCCAGCAGCGGCACGAGATGTACGGCGGCCAGCAACCCGGCCAGCACCCCCGCCGCCGCCAGGCCCGCGACGGATGCCGCCAGCGCGCGCCCCCCCGCGGTGCGCCCACGTACAGATAAGAGGGCTAGCGACAGCCCGGCGGCCAGCAGCCCGCCATAATAGGCCATCTGCGGGTGCCCGGCCAGCGCCATCAGCGCCAGCGCGCCGCCCAGCGGCACCGCCCAACGCGCGGGATCGCGCACCGTCGCCCAGCACAGCAGCGCCACCCACGGGAACCAGGCCACCGTCTGCACGATGGTCACATGCCCGGCGCCCAGGTGGCCGATCAGCCGGGGCGTCGCCATGAAGGCCAGCGCGGCGACCAGGGCCGCCGGGGGCGAGAGTCGCAACGCCAGGCGCCCCAGCACCAGCACGCCCAGCCCGGCCAGCAGCAGGTGCCCGGCGAGCAGCACGAAGAAGTAATCGCGCACATCCAGCAGGTTGACCAGTTGCGTCGGAGGATAGAACAGGGCCGCCAGCGGATCGGCGGCCAGCGGGCGCCCGCCGCCGTAGAACGGGTTCCAGAGCGGCAGCCGGTGGGCCTGGGCCACCGTGTCTTTCAGCACCAGCGCGCTGGGCCAGTGGCTGATCATCAGGTCGCTCAGGTCCGAGACGCCCGGCAAGACTGCCCGATCCACCGGCGCGGGCCAGAGCAGCACGCCGATCATGAGCAGCAGCGCGGCACAGGACCCACCCCAGTCGATCAACCGGGCGGGCAGGCTACCGGGCCGGGGACGGGTAGGCGTGGGTGGCTCGTTAGATGCCCCTTTAGGGGCAGGCGCCGGTACGGCGTCCGGCGCGCCTTCCCCGGCCAGGGGCGCCAGGGTTGGCGAATCGGGGGCGGGCAGGTTATTCATAGCGTGGCACAGGCCGCAGGTTCATAGCCGTTGCCGGCAGCAAGCGCTGTGCCACTCCCCCCGGCGATAGGCGGTGCCGGTAGCCGGCCACGGTGATTTTGCGCTGTAGGGGCCGGTTTGAAACCGGCCCGTCGCTACGCTGAAAACAGGCCGGGCGCGTGGGGCGGCAAGGCGGGTTTGAAACCCGCCCCTACACCGCCATCCCGGCCTGTTTATCGTCCGTGGCGTGCCGTAGGCACATGATTGGCTCAGGGGAATCCGCCCCGGATTCTGCGTTGTAGGGGCCGGTTTGAAACCGGCCCGCCGCCCGTCAGCGGTGTAGGGGCCGGTTTCAAACCGGCCCGCGGCTACGCTGAAAACAGGCCGGGCGCGTGGGGCGGCAAGGCGGGTTTGAAACCGGCCCCTACACCGCCATCCCGGCCTGTTTATCGTCTGTGGCGTGCCGTAGGCACATGATTGGCTCAGGGGAATCCGCCCCGGATTCTGCGGGGTAGGGGCCCGTTTGAAACCGGCCCGCCGCCCGTCAGCGGTGTAGGGGCCGGTTTGAAACCGACCCGCCGCTTAGCGGGAGGAGGCGGTTAGCGGCGCGGGCCGAACTGGGGCCGCCCCTGCGGCTCGACCACCTTGGGGTTCGTGTCGATCAGCGGCACCTGCTCCAGCCGCCAGAAGGCGACCGTCGCCAGCACCCCGACCAGCCCGGCCAGCACCTGCGCCTCGGTCACACCGATGTTCATCACCGTGATGGCAGCCACGCCGAGCAGGCAACAGACGAGGTAGAGGATCAGCACGGCCTCGCGCCGGGTCGCGCCCAATGCGACGAGCCGGTGCGAGGTATGGTCGCGCCCGCCCCGTGTGATGGGCAGCCCGCGCCGCAGCCGCGAGATGCTGACCAGCGTGGTGTCGAAAATGGGCAAGCCCAGCACGAGCAGCGGGATCACCCAGGTCACGGCCTGGTGGTCGATGGGCACGCCGGTGATCGGGTCGTAGAGCACCGGGAAGCGCAGTTTCAGGGCCACGGCGGACAGCAAGAACCCGAGAAAGAGGCTGCCGGTGTCGCCCATGAAGATGTGGCCCGGCTTGAAGTTGTAGTAGAGGAACCCGATGCAGGCGCCGGCCAGGGCGAGCGCGAACGGCGCCACCAGCCGCTGGCCGCTCATCATCGCCAGCAGGAAGATGAAAAAGGCGGCCCAGGTGGCAACGCCGCCCGCCAGGCCGTCCATATTATCCATCAGGTTGAGCGCGTTGGTGATGCCGACCACCCAGAGGATCGTCGCCGCCGTGTTCAGCACGTCGTTGTGCAGGAAGTGGACGCTGGTGCCGAAAGCGACCATCAGCCCGGCGGCCACGATCTGGCCGAAGAGCTTGAAGGCCGGCTTCATGCCCCAGCGGTCGTCCCACAGGCCGACCAGCGAGGCCACCGTGGCCCCGACGATGATGCTGCCGAACTGCTGGACGAAAGGCGCGGTGTCGAACAGCAGCAGGGTCAGCACAAAGCCTGCCCAGATCGCCATGCCGCCGAGCAGCGGCACCGGGTTGGCGTGGACCTTGCGCGCGTTGGGCGAGTCGGTGACGCCAAACCGGGTGGCCGCGCTGCGCACCAGCGGGGTCACGAACAGCACAATGGCAACCGCCGTCAACAGGATCGCCGCGTACTGGATCATGCCCAAGTCTCCCTGGTCCGGCTAGGACCGGCCAAGCTTCTGCTTGAGGCGCTGCACCTCGGAGCGCAAGCTGTTGATCGTGCTGCTCATATCGCTTTGCCCGGTGAGCGGCGTGCAGACCGTCGTCTTGGACGGATCGGCGTTCGGGTCGGTGCTCGCCCGCAGCAGATCGCACGACTTGGCATAGGGGTCGTTCGGGTTGCAGTCGGCCACGGCCAGCGCCGCTTCGAGCATGTTCAGCGCCTTCTCGTCCTGCCCGGTGTCGCGGTAGAGCATACCCAGGTTTTGCAGGTTGAAGAAGTCGTTGCATTGCAACTGCACAGCGCGCTCGAACTGAGTGATCGCGTCGGCGGTCTTGTTCAGCTTCCACTCGATATAGCCGAGCGCGGCGCGCGCCTGCACCGGCTCGTCGGGGTTGGCGGGGTTCTCCTGCTTGGCCTTCACCGCCGAACTGATCACCTCCTGGTAGCCCGCGGCCAGCACCGGCAGCGCGTCGTGCCGGTTCAGGAAGTCGATGCGCTTCTCGAAATCGGTGTCCTGCAACTGGCCGGGCGCCAGCTTGACCGTCGCCGCGTAATCGGCGGCGGCGGCCTTCGCCTCCTGGGTTGCCGAAAGCGTGTAGGTGGCCGACATTTCCTGGGTCACGCCGGGCTGCTGGGCCAGCGCCTCGTAGCGCTCGCCGCTGCTGCGCTCGATCTCGGCGGCGATGAACGGCGTCTGCTCATAGCGGTCGTCCATCTGCTGCGAGCCGCGGATCGCCTTGAGCGCGTCGTCAGTGCGCCCGCCCTTGGCGTAGGCCAGCGCGAGTTCGTTCCAGATCTCGGCGTTGCCGGGGCTGAGCGTGTGCGCCTTCTCGTACTCTGCTATGCCCTGGGCATACTTCTGCGCCGCCTGGCCGGCTTGCGTGCTGTCCTGGGCCAGCGTGTCGCCCCAGTACATGTAGAGGCGGCCCAGGTTGGCGTAATGGTCGGTGTTGAGCGGGTTCAGCGACTCCGCCGTCAGCAGGGCCGACTGCGCGCGGGTCAGCAACTGTTCGGGCGGCGGGCTGCCCTGGAACTGATCCGTGCGCTTCGACCACTCCATGTAGGCGCGGCCCAGGAACAGGTAGTAGAAGTCCTCGTTGGGCGCGATCTGGATCGCCTTCTCGTAGGGGCCGATGGCGTTGGGCCAGCGCTGGGCGTTGTCATAGGCCAGGCCCTGCTTGTAGAACATGTCGGCCTTGACCAGGTTGACGTTCAGCCCGATGACCACCAGCAGGGCGACGGCGGTCAGCGCGCCGTAGAGCACGAGCATCCCCGGCTGGCCCAGGGCATAGCTGCCCACGCGGCTCATGGCGCGCAGGTTGGGGCGCGCGCCCCCCGCGCCGCGTCCGGCGGGCGCGATGCGGCCCCCGGCGCCCGGCGGGGTGCCCCCCGCCGCCCGCCGCGCGGCTGCCGATCCCGTGGCCGGTGCAACCGCGGCGTAGCCCTTCTTCCCCGCGGGAACCGCGCCCCGGCCATTGGGCTTCGCCGCTCCGGCGACGGCCACGCCGCGCGCCGGCACCGCGGCCACCGCTTCCTCGTGCCCGTTGCCGGCGGCGGCTGCCACCGGGGCCAGGGCGGGCGCCCCGTCCAGCGCCGCGCCGTCGGTCGCGCCGGCCCCCGCGGGCACCGGCGTATCCTGGCGTAGGTAGTCGTTGAGCACGTAGCCCAGCACCACGGTCATAGCGATCGCCATATAGAAGTAGGTGTAGGTGGCCGCGATCTGGATGCCGGTGACGAGTTCGCCGACATGCGCGACCCCCGTCGCCAGCAGGCCGATCAGCAGCAACTGGTCATGGAGTCCCGGCGCCTTGCGCAGCGCGCGCACGGCGTACCAGACGAACGCGCCGACCAGGAACAGGTAGGCCACCAACCCCAGCAGGCCCATGGTCACGGCCTGGTCGAAGAACACGTCGTGGCTGCGGTCGGGCGTCGCGTTGCGCAACTCCCAGTGGGCCAGGTCGGGCGGGTAGAACTTGTTGTAGGCTACATACATCGACTCCGGTCCCCAGCCGACGATCATGCGAACGGGGTCGGACGTGATGAGATTCCAGGCGCCGCCCCAGATCAGCGTACGCACCTTGCCGGTGCCCTCATCGATCTGCGAGATCAGGCCCAGGCGCCCGATATACTTGATGTCGCGCCAGGAGGCGATGGGCGAATCGGGCAGGTTGAACACGACCAGGAAGGCGCCGAACAGCACGGTGAGGGCCAGCACCCCCGCGAACGCCTTGAACATGCGCCGCCGCAGCAGGTAGGCGAAGCCGAACACCACCAGGCCCAGCAGCAGCCCGAGTTCGGGGCCGCGGCTCTGGGTGAGGAAGATGACCAGCACCTGCACGACCATCAGCACCGGCAGCCCGACCACCTGCAGCGTGTTCATCAGGTGCCGGCTTTGCTTGGGCATAGCATAGAGGTAAGTTAGCGCGTAGAAGATAAAGATGGCGCCCGGCAGCACGATCCACTGCGAGAAGTCGGGCGTTTGTCGCGTGCCGACGATATAGATCGCGCCCAGCAGTACCAGGATCTGCAGCAGCGGGGCGATGATCATCACCAGGGGCGGCACGCCGGGATCGCTCTCGGCGGCGCGGCGCCCGGCGGGCGCGATCTGGCTGACCACCGAGTTGGCGGCCCAGGCGAGCGCTAGCGCACCCACCAGCACCAGCCCCCACATCAGGAAGTCGAGCGCCAGGTTGGGCGCCTGTTGCAGCGCATCGATGCTGTTGCCGGTGATCACGCCGGTGTACTGGATGAAAATCAGCAGGAAGACTGCCCCGCTGCCGATGATCACCAGCGGCCAGGGGTCGCCCTCCGGCGCGTCCGGCGCCTGGTCCACGGTGCCCGCGCGCCGCTCGGCCAGGGCCGCCATCCAGCGTTGCAGGGTCAGCGGCACGATCATGATCAGGTAGGCGGCGACGAAGATGGCGTTGCCCAGCGTCGAGGCGACGCGGGTTTGCACATCGCCGGCCCAGGGTAGGGGATCGGCGCCGCTGGCCTGCATCAGCCCATAGCCCGCCACCGGGATGCTGGTGACGATGGCGAAGGTGATCAGCCGCTCTAACTGGGCGCGCGAGCGCATGTTCGCCAGGATCATCAACGCCAGCGCGATATACGTGTACTGGGTGATCGTGCCCTGCATGCGCTGGTATGAGCCGAAGAACGAGGTCAGCGGCACCACCGATACGACGGTGGACAGGAGATAGACGAAGGCGTAGATCGCGATCGGCACGACCATCGGCACGCGGCCCAGGCGCGGCAGCCAGCCGGGCGCCGCCTCTTCTAGCGCCGCCGTGCCGCGCTTGCCCGCGCTACGGTTCGCCAGAGCGCCCTCGATCAGCTTCACGAACCACGCGACCAGCATCATCAGCACGATGTTGCGCAACATGCTGATCTTGTCCGGCTCGAACACGCGGCTGCTGTAGACGTTGAAGTAGAGGGGAGTGAAGACCGCTGCCGCCAGCCAACCGGCCTCGATGATCCGGTCACAAATCAGACCGAGTTTGCTCTGCACCTATGCGGCTCCTTTACATGTACATGTTGAGCGTGATCCGAGGCCCAAGGGCAAGGGGAACCCGGTTCGGTGTGGAGAGGTTGACATAACAACCCGTTAAATGCTAGGTGAGGGCGCGCACATGCGCCCGCCGGCCTCGCGGAGGCCGTATTCCCCATTGTACCGCAAAGAGGGGGCATTAATCAAATACAACCAGGGCCTAACGGTCCAACATCGTAAGTATCGCGGTAAGTTGCACCGGCGAATCAACGTAGCTATAATAGGCGACAATTCGCGCCTGTCCCGTACGCAATCATGTGCCGGGTTGCGCCAAACCGCCAACGCGGAGGGTCGTCATGAGTTACCCCATCCTGACTATCGGCCACTCGAACCAGTCGCTGGAGGAGTTTCTGCGCCTCTTGCGGCTGCATCAGGTGGACGTGCTCGTCGATGTGCGGTCGCATCCCTTTTCCAAATACACCGTGCATTTCAACGCCCCGGCGCTCAAGGACTCCGTGACGGCCGCCGGCATAAAGTATCTCTACCTGGGCAAAGAGCTGGGCGGGCGCCCGGAGGAGCTTGACTATTACGACGCCGAGGGCCATGTGCTCTATGGGCGCGTGGCTGAAGCGGCCTGGTTCCTCGACGGCATCGCCCGGCTGGAGAAGGGCCGCCGGCAGTACCGGGTCGCCGTCATGTGCAGCGAGGAGAACCCCGCCGGGTGCCATCGGCGGCTGCTGGTCGGGCGGGTGCTCGCCGCGCGGGGCACGCCCGTGCAGCACATCCGCGGCGACGGGCGCCTGCAAACGGAGGCGGAACTCGAACACGAAGAAGCCGGCCCGGACACCGGCGCCATCCAGCCCTCACTCTTTGATACCGCGGAGGTCACCGTATGGAGATCTATACGATCGGTTTTACGAAAAGGAACGCCGCCGACTTCTTCGGAACCCTGAGAGCGGCGGGCATCAAGCGCCTCATGGATGTGCGGCTCAACAATTCGTCACAACTGGCCGGCTTCACCAAGCAGGATAACTTGCCGTTTTTCCTCAAGGAAATCTGCGGCGCGGAGTACGTGCATGAGCCGCTGCTGGCCCCGACCCAGGAGATGCTCGATGCCTATAAGAAGCAGAAGGGCAGTTGGGAGGAGTACGAGCGGCAGTTCCTGGCGCTGATGGCCGAGCGCCAGGTCGAGGACCAGATCGACCGCGCCGGGTTCGCCGTGCCGACCGTGCTGCTGTGCAGCGAGACGACGGCCGAGCAGTGCCACCGGCGGCTGGTGCTGGAGTACCTCCAGGCGAAGTGGGGCGATATCGAGATCGTTCACCTGTAGGAGACACAGGCATGCGCATCGTGGTGAGCCACCTGACCCGCATGAACCCCGGCTATATCTGCGTGGCCGGGCTCGACCTGGACAGCGGGGCGCATATCCGCCCGGTGCTGAACAGCACCCGGTTAGCCACGGCGATGTTGCGCCGCTGCGGGGGCATCTTCGACATCGGGTCGGTGATCGACCTGGGCACGACCAGCTACCAGGGGCGGCGGCCCGAAACGGAGGACCACCTCTTTTCGTTCAAGCAGGCCCGCCATGCCGGCATGGTGCCGGCGCCGGCCTTCTGGCAACTGCTCCGCCAGACGTCGCAGGCGCGCCTGACAGACATCTTCGGACCCGACCTCAAGCGCATCGATCACACCTGTGCTGTGGATCCGGGGAAGGGGCAGGCGTCGCTGGGCTGCCTGGCCGCCGAGCGGCCCGTGCTGCGCGTGGACAAGTACAACAAGATCCGCATCGGCGTGACGACCAACCCGGCGCTGCCGCCGCTGGACCTGCCCGTGACCGACATTCGGCTCTATGAGACCGATCAGCGGACGCCGCGCTATGAGGTGATCGAGGATGTGGCGGCGCGGATCGGCGAAGGCACCAGCGTGCTGCTCGGTGTGGGGTTGACGCGCGCCTACGCGAAGCTGGGCGACCAGCCGGCGCGGCACTGGCTCCAGGTGAACAACGTCCACCTGGCCGACGACCCGCTCTTCACCGACCGCGAACGCTAGCCGTGTTCGGCGATGCGCGGCCAGGCCGGGAGGCGGCCGTCGCTCTCGGCGCCCGGCGGCAGGCTGGCCGCGCCCGCCGTCGCCAGCAGGTCGCTGGCCGTCGCGCCGTTGCGTAGCGCTTTGCTCTGCTCGATGTGGCGGATGATCTCGCGGGCGTTCTCCAGGCTGCTGGATGTGACCGGGGTGCCGCCCAGCATGGCCGCGATCTCGTGGGCGCGGTCGGACGCCGCCAGTTCGTCCACCTGGGTGCTGGTGCGCTCGTTCTTCACATGCTTGGTGATGCGGAAGTGCGAGTCGGCGAAGGCGGCGATCTGCGGCAGGTGGGTGATGCAGAGCACCTGATGATGGTCGGTGAGCGACCAGAGCTTTTCGACGACCACCTGCCCGCTGCGCCCGCCGACGCCCACGTCGATCTCGTCGAAGATCAGCGTCGGGGTGTGGTCGGCGGCGGAGAGGATCGACTTCATCGCCAGCATCAGCCGCGAGGTCTCGCCGCCGGAGGCGATCTTGGACAGTGGCTTGAGCGGCTCGCCGGGGTTGGGCGAGATCAGGAACTCGACGCGGTCGATGCCGCGGGTGTCGAAGGCCCAGGTACCGGGCTGGCCGTCGGGGCCGGGCGCGGGCAGGCCGTGCGGATCGGGCGTGCGGGTGATGCTGGTGGCGAACTGGATGCTGCCCATCAGCAATTCGCGCATGGCCTGCTCGACCGCGCTCGCCAGCCGCTCGCCCGCCTCCTGGCGGCGCTCCGACAGGGCCTGGGCCAGCGCGCCGGCCTCGGCCAGCAGGCCCGCCTCTTCCTCTTGCAGTTCGGCGATACGTTCTTCACTATGAGTGAGTGTATCCAGTTCGGCGGCGGCCTGGCGGCCAAACTCGATGATCTCCTCGATGGTCGGGGCGTACTTGCGCTTCAGTTCGTGCAGCAGGCTGATGCGCTCCTCGACTTCCATCAGGCGCTCGGGGTCGTGCTCCACCCGTTCGCGGTAGTGGCGCACCTCGCGGCCCAGTTCTTCCACGCCGTCGAGCAGCGTTTGCAGCGCGCCTTCCTGGCCCGCCAGCGTGCCGTCGTAGCGGATCAACTCGCTCAACAGCCCGGCGGCCTCGCCCAGGGCGTCGCGCACCGGCTTGCTCGCGGCCGGCGGCGCCCCGCGCCCGCTGCGCCCGTTGGCCCGCCCGGCATACTCGTCGGCATCCTCGTTGCCCGCGATCAGCAGGCTGTAGATTCCGTCGGCCAGGCTGCCCAGGCGCTCGGCGTTCATCAGGCGGGTGCGCTCCTGGGCCAGTTCTTCGTCTTCGCCCGGCGCCAGGCCGGCCTTCTCGATCTCGTCCACCTGGAACTTGAGCAGGTCGGCGCGGCGGGCCAGTTCGCGCTCGTCGCGCTGCAAGCCGGCCAGGTCCTTGCGCACCTGGCGCAGGCGGATGACCAGGTCGGCCAGTTGGGCGCGCTCGGACTCGACGCCCCCATGTTGATCGAGGAGATCGAGGTGCGTGCTGACGCGCAGCAGCGACTGGTGCTCGGTCTGGCCGTGGATGTCGATCAGCAGTTGGCCGATCTCCTGCAACGTGGGCAGGTTGACCAGGCTGCCGTTGACGCGGGCCACCGTGCGCCCGCCCGCGTGGATCTCGCGGCTCAACACGAGCGTGCCGTCGTCCTCGCCGTCTTCGTCGAGCAGCCCGGCGGCCACCAACCGGCGTTGCACGGCGGCGCGGGCCTCGGCGTCCAGGCGCGCGGTATTAAAGAAGCCTTCGACCCGCGCCGTGGGGAAGCCGTGGCGCACGAACTCGGCGCCGACCTTCGCGCCCAGCATGGCCGACATCGCGTCGATGATGATCGACTTGCCGGCGCCGGTCTCCCCGGTGAGGGCGTTGAAGCCCGGCCCAAACTTGAGAGTGAGCCGGTCGATAATGGCGAAATTGCTGATGGAAAGCTCTGCCAGCACGCTGTTACCTCATCTTGCACAAACTTGAATGGGTCTAAAGACGCACTCTCCGCGGAGGTACGAAGCGGCATCCGGAGGGTGCCGGAATAGGGCCATGGGCGCCCAGGGCGCAAAGATACCTGTACTATTGTACCATTCCGGATCATATTTTGCAACGTCTGTTCTACTTTCGTGGGCTGCGGGACGGCCCGCTGTCTGTGTTATAATGCACTATTACGCGCGTACCAGGGATCCGGGGCGCGCTCCGGTTGGCGCCGCCCAGGCGGGCGGCGCCGCAATTCTTAGCTGAAGGAAGGCCGTGCTATGCCCGCTCCATTGCAACTGGATGAAGATCTCTATGTGCTCGACCTGATGTTCCAGGACGCGCCCGGCGTAATCGGCGCCTACCTGCTGAAGGGGCCGGACGGCGACCTGGCGCTGATCGAGGTCGGCCCCGGCTCGACTCTGCCGGCCTTGCTCGAAGGCGTCCGCGGCGCGGGGATCGACCCGGCGGACATCACGAAGCTGCTGGTGACGCACATCCACCTCGATCACGCGGGTGCCGCCGGGGAGTTGCTCCAGCAGATGCCGCGGGCCAAGCTCTATGTCCACGAGAACGGCGCGGCTCACATGATCGACCCCAGCAAACTGCTCGCCAGTGCGCTGCGCATCTATGGCGACCAGATGGACCGGCTCTGGGGGGCCTTCCTGCCGGTGCCCGAAGAGCGCGTGGTTGTGCTCAAGGACGGCGATCTGGTGATGGCCGGGGGCCGCGAACTGGAGGTGCTCTATACGCCGGGCCACGCCTCGCACCACGTGGCCTACTACGACCGCAGCCGGGGCGGCCACCTGTTCACCGGCGACGTGGCCGGGGTGCGCTTGCAGGGCTACAACTACGTGCGCCCGCCGACCCCGCCGCCCGACCTCGACCTGGGCCTCTGGAACGGCTCCCTCGACCGCATCATGGCGCTGCAACCGATCCCGTCTGTGCTCTACCTGACCCACTTTGGCCCGTTCGCCGACGCGCCGCGCCACCTGCACGAACTGCGCACCCGGCTCCAGATCTGGGGCGACATTGTCCACACGGCGATGCGCGGCGGGCAGACGCGCCCCGAGGTGATCCACACGCTGGAACTGGCCGGCACCCCGGCCCTGCGCCTGCAAGCCGACGAGGCCGCTGTCCAGCGCTACGAACTGGCCGGCAACTACGAGATGAGCACCGACGGCTACATCCGCTACTGGCGCAAGGCCGACCCCGACCTGGCTGCCTGGGGCAAGTAGGCGCGGGTGCCCGACGGCCCGCGTGCCGGGCGCCGGGCGCGATGAATCACGCCGCTACGAATTGTGCCTACGTAGCGGCGCCATTGACCGCGCCCGGCGAAGGGCAAGGCGGACCGGTGGCGGGGCAGCGCAGGGATAAGCGTAGCGGCGCGATGAATCGCGCCCGGTGGTGGGTGGGAAGGCCGCCAGGCGGCGGTAACCCCGCCTTACCGGGCCTGCCAGGTGATGTCGAACGCGAAATGCGCGGGGCCGCGCGGAGTGCAGGTGATTTGCAGGCCGGGGACGCGGGCCAGTTCGCCGATGCCCTCCAGGACTCCCTGGATGATCTCCGGGTACACGATTTCATCCTCAAAATCGCAGCGCCAATGACGGGGACCGATCTCGACTACCGAACGAGTGCCGTAGTTAGTGGTTGCGGCAAAGTCACGCGGGATCATGCGCACGATTCGCTCCATGCCCATAATCGGGATCGCTGCGAGCATCACCCGCCCCAGTATAGACTCCCGATAGTGGCCGACCGACGCGCGCCCGAAGAGGCGCCGCGCTTCCAGCAGCGGCTGATCGCCGAAACAGTTCCGGCATAACAACTCGGTGAGCCGGTTAGCAATCAGAGCCGGATGGCCGGGTTTCCCCAGGTAGGCGCCGAACTCCGTCTCGATTTGGGCGCGCAGTTCCGGCGTGAGCGCGGCGCCGACGGTTTCGAGCGCCACATCCAACTGGGTGTGGTACCGCTTCTCGGCGTCGGGCACCGGCGGGCGCGTGATGCGAATGGTGGGATTGGGGGCAGGGGGGCGGGCATCGGCCATCGGCGGTTCCCTCCGCGATCGCACGCGCCCGATCTACCGTTGGCGGATCGGTGGCAGATCAGCGCGTGGCTTACGCTGCATGATAGCACAGCCCGCGACCCGGCGCAACCGCGCGGGCAACGCCCGCGGCGCGCTCATGCCTGTCCTTGCGGTCCACGGATGCAATAGTTGGGGCCGGTTGAAAACCGGCCCCAACGGAATGCGATTCACGATGCGCCGCGTCTACAGGCTGCGCTCATAGGACTGGCCCTGGCGGCTGATGCGGAAGCCCACGCCTTCGTAGAGCGGCAAGGCGCGCTCGTTCTCGCCCCAGGCATCGAGTTCGATGGTCGCCTGGCCGTTGGCGCGCAGCCAGCGTATGCCCTCCAGCAACAGGGCGCGGCCCAGGCCATGGCGCCGGTGTTCCGGCACTACCGCCAGGCTGTCGATATAGCCCGTGGGCCGGCCCCGCCGGGCGCTGTGATCCGGGTTGATCTCGGCCCAGCAGATGCCCGCCGGCTCGCCCGCCGGGCCGAAGGCCAGGAAGATGCCGTCGGCGCGGGTGTGGTCGGTGCCCAGCCAGTGGGCCACCTCGGTCTCGGTGGCGTCGCGGTGCTCGAAGTGGCCGATGAAGCCCCGGTTCAACGCCTCGGCCAGCACGGGCACGCTCTGTACCTCGGTATAGGGGCGCACCGTATAGTCCGCTGGATAGACCGGCTCGGCCAGGGGCACATCGGCCTCGCAGCGCATCTGTATCCAGGTGCCGGTGGACCGGAAGCCGTGCGCGGCCACGAAGGCCCCGGCGGCGCGCATGCGGTTATTGTGCCCGGCGCTCACGTAGACGGCGCCCTTCTCGCGGGCGCGGGCCACACCGCGCGCCAGCAGGGCGCGGCCCAGGCCCCGCCGCCGCCAGCCGGGGTGCACGGTGACGCGCACGTCGGCGCGGTCGGTGGTAGAGGCCTTCCAGGTGGTCACGGCGGCGATCAGCCGGTCGGGGTGGCCCGGCTCCTCGACGACTACGCGGTCGCGCGCCGGGTCGCCCTCCGGCCAGGTCAGGCTCGCACGCAACTCGGATTCCGAGCGGCCTTCGTCCACCTGGTCGATGGCTTCGATTTCGTTGATCAGGCGCAGCAGGGGCAGCACGTCGCGCTCCATAGCGAAGGGGCGGAAGACGAATTCGTCCTCCACCTGGCGCTGCGCCGCGGGTTCTTTTACTTGAGTCACAGAGTTTGCCCCTCGTTGAAGTCGTAGCGGTAGCCGAGGCGGCGATGGACCACGCTGAAGCCCACGCCCTCATAGAGCGGCAGGGCCATCTCATTATCGCCCACGGCGTTCAGTTCGATCACTTCCTGGCCGTTCGCGCGCAGCCAGCGCATGCCCTCCAGCAGCAGGGCGCGGCCCAGGCCGTGACGCCGGTGCTCGGGCACGACGCCCAGGCTGTCGATATAGCCGGTGGGCCGGCCACGGGCTACCGTGCGGTCGGGATTGATGAGGGCCGCGCAGATGCCCGCGGGGTCGCCCGCCGGCCCGAAGGCCAGGAAGAAGCCCTCCGGGCGGATATGCGGCAGGGTGAGCCAGTGGGCCAGTTCCTCCGCGGTCTCGTCATGGTGCTCGAAGTGGCCGATGAAGCCGCGGTTGTACGCGGTCATCAGCGTGGGCAGGTCGTTCACGTCGGCGTAGGTGCGGACGGTGTAGCCGGCCGGGTAGACCGGCTCGGCCAGCGGCACCTGCGGCAAGATCTGCATCTCGACAAAGGTGTTGCGCGGGCGGAACCCGTGCTTGGTCAGGAACGCCTGCGCGCCGGTGAGATGGGCGGCGGTGCCGCTGGTGGCATAGCTCACGCCCAGCGCGCGGGCGCGATCCAGGGCGCGCGGCAGCAGCGCGCGGCCCAGGCCCCGCCGCCGCCACAGCGGATGCACTTGCAGATTCATCCAGGCAAACGGCGCTTCCGGGGACCGGGCCACCATCGCGTGGGCGATCAGGCGGTCGGGGTTGCCCGGCTCGGCTACCACCCAGCGATCGTGGGCCGGGTCGTGGCCGGGCTGCTGGAGGCGCGACCGCACCGTTGCTTCGCTGGTGAAGTTCCCGGTCTGGTCAGCGGCCTCCACCTCCTCAAACAGCCGCACCAGCCGGGGCACGTCGGCCTCCACATCGACCGGGCGGATGACAAAGCTATCAGGGGTAGAAGTAGCGGGATTTTCGATTAGCTGCGACATTGCTGCTTCCTTTACTGCTATACGGTGGCACTTTTGCACGGTGTGACTCTGAGCGCAACGAAGAGTCTCGTCTCGTACTTGCTGCGCTGAGACTCTTCGCTACGCTCAGAGTGACACGGCTCTATGCATAGACGGCCGGCGACCCCGGCTCATAGGTCCAGGC
Source organism: Chloroflexia bacterium (assembly GCA_035693165.1). Lineage (GTDB taxonomy): Bacteria > Chloroflexota > Chloroflexia > QHBQ01 > JAICKM01 > JAICKM01. The sequence goes on from DASSGZ010000142.1 coordinate 15,774, forward strand.
GGAACTCCTGGCCCTGCTTTTTGATCGCAAACCCGACATCGTAATAGAGCGGCAGCGCCAGTTCGTTATTGCCGATGGCGTCGAGTTCGATCGGCCCCTGGCCGGCGGCGCGCAGCCAGCGCATGCCCTCCAGCAGCAAGGCGCGGCCCAGGCCCCGGCGGCGGTGCTCCGGCGACACGCCCAGGCTGTTGATGTGGCCCAGGGCCTCGCCGCGCTGCGCGTTCAAGGTCTCGTTGATGCCGGCCCAGCAGATCCCGGCCACGTCGCCGTCGGGGGCGAAGGCCAGGAAGATGCCTTCGGGCCGCGTGTAGGGATGGGCCAGGCGGTGTGCGATCTCGTCGACCGGGCGTTCGCGGTTCTCCCAGTGGCCGATGAAGCCGCGGTTCAACGCTTCGGCGACCACGGCGGGGTCGGTGACCTCGACAGCGGTGCGCACCTGGTAGCCGGTGGGATAGACCGGCGCGGCAATCTCCAGGCCGGCCTCGGCGCGCATCAGCACCCAGCGTACGACCGGGCGGAAGCCGCGCCGCTCCACAAAAGCCTGCGCATCGGCGTGGCCGTCGTGGATGCCGGCGCTGAGATAGCCTACACCCATCTCGCGGCCCCGCGCCACGGCCCGCGCCAGGAGTTCGCCGCCCACGCCGTGCCGCCGCCACGCGGGATGCACCCGCGCCCCGACGAAGGCGCGCCGGGTGTTCTCCACATGCACGACCCAACCCTCGCCGATGAGGCGGTCGGGATTGCCCGGTTCCTCGACCACCCAGGCGTCCTGAGCCGGGTCGAAGCCGGGCCAGGTATACTCGGCCAGTGTGGCTTCGGCGTCGGTCGTTTCGTCGTTCTGGTCCACGGCGTCGATCTCGTTGACGAGCCGCACGATGCGCGGCACGTCGGCGGGGATCTGCGGGCGGCGGAAGACAAAGGTGGGGTCGAGATCGGCGGACGGTGCCGCGTTTTCCAGCATATCGGTCATTCTCAAGCTCCTCTGGCGCAACAAATGCAAAAGGGTAGGGGCGTAAGCTACGCCCCTACCAGGAAATACGTATCGGTTAGCCCCGCAGCAGGAGATGGGTGTACGCCATGTCCCGCTCGCGGCGCAGGGTGCGCGCCATCTGGCCGCGTTCGACCAGGTCGGCGAGCTTGTGCTCCTGGTCGCTGTCGCGGCGCGGGCGCAAGCTGATCTGGATATTGACGATCGACAACTGGATCGTGACCATCCGGGGGCGTTTGATTGCGCGTTCCATCAGAAGTTCCTCCCCTGGGCGCCAGGCCGGGCGCCCGTGCACACTCGAACTCGCGTCCACGCGAGCGATCTGGTCCATCCACGACCCGGCGTGCGTGGCCGGGTGGTTGTGCGCGATGTTCATGCCTGATTCTCCCTGATGTTGCCTGACGCCCGTGAGGGCAAAATAAAAGAGCCATGGGCGGCGATTTCGCTGGCCCACGGCTCTCTCTGCACTCACAGAGTTTTGGTCAGGTGGAGGAAGTCCTCAACACCTCCGAGCGATGGGCGCACTACGGCCATACCCCGCCATCCCAGGCGCTGT
>DASSGZ010000143.1:0-21168 GCA_035693165.1 Chloroflexia bacterium
GTTCCCTGCAGGCCGGCCCGCTCGTAGCCGCGGGCCGCTTCCCAGAGCCGGACGCTGGTCTCCTGTTCGGCGCCGGTCAGAATGTTGCGTCCGTCGGGACTCCACGCGATCCGGCGCACGGCGCTGTTGTGGCCCGCCAGGGTGTAGAGCGGCAGGCCGCTGCGGGCATCCCAGACGCGGGCCGTCTGGTCCTCGCCCGCCGTCAGCACCTCCTGGCCGTCGGGGCTCCAGGCCGCGTCGGTTACGCTATCGGTGTGGCCGGTGAGCGTGGCGCGCGGCAGGCTGCTGCCTACATCCCAGATTTTCGCGGTGCGGTCGGTGCTCGTGGTGACGATCGCCAGGCCGTCCGGGCTCCAGACGGCGCGGGTCACGAGGCCGGTATGGCCGCGCAAGACGGCGCGCTCCTGGCCCCCGGCCGCATCCCAGATCCGGGCGGTGCCGTCCTCGCCGCCGGTGAGAATGCTCCGGCCGTCGGGACTCCAGGCTACGCTGGTCATCAGCCCGTCCAGCGCGAAGCGTTCCTGGCCCGTCGCGGCATCCCAGACGCGGGCGATGCCGTCGGCGCGAATGAGCGCGATGCGCGTGCCGTCGGGGCTCCAGGCGGCGCTCGGCGGCGCATCGGTCGGCACCACCCCGCCGTTCGGGCTCTGCCGCACCCCGTTAAGACCGGGTATGCTCGCCAGTGTCCGGCCGCTTGCCGCGTCCCAGATAGTCGTCGCCCCTTCCTGACCGACCGCCAGGATGCGGGTGCCGTCGGGGCTCCAGAGCACGGTTTGCACAGAGTTGTCGCCGCCGGCCAGCGCAACGCCTTCCCGGCCGGTCATCGCGTCGTAGAGGCGCGGGTTGCCCCCGGCATCGGGCGCGCAGATCTGCCGGCCGTCGGGACTCCAAGCCGCCCAGCCGCCCGCTGAATTGCCTGCCAGCGCGAATCGCTGCTGGTGGCCGGCAGCATCCCAGACCCGCGTCTGACCGTCGGTGCCGGCGGTGAAGATACTCGCGCCGTCCGGACTCCAGGCGAGATCGCCCACGGGGCTACCGCTCTCGCCCGACACCGGTAAGGCGGCCAGCAAGGGCGGGTTCAACAGCCCTTGATGCAGGGCGTCTTCGGCCTGCGGCACGACCGGTTCGGCCAGGCGCAGGGTGGTCGAGACGGCTTCCATCGCCAGCAGCAGGCCCACTTCCGGGTCGCGCGGGGCCTGGGCGACCGACTGGGCGGCCAATTGCTGGGCCTGGGCCACCCGGCTTTGCGCCAGGGCGATGTCCCGCGCCACGGCCGCTTGCTGCCCCCGGTCCACCGCAAACCAGGCGGCCAGGAGCGCAACCACGGCGATCACGCCGAGCAAGGCAACGAAGAAGTTACGAATTTGCTGGTTGCGCCGTTTGCGGGCGCTGCTGGCCCGGATGAAGGCGGCCTCTTGCCGGTTCAGCCGCAGCCGTTGCTTCTTTTGCAGGGCGATGACCGTGTCCAGTTGGGGATCGTCGTCCCACAGCAGCCCGCCGGCCTGGTGGGCCAGGCGCCGATCGGACGATCCCTGCGTGCGATCCCACTCGGTTGCCTCCGCCGTGATCCGCCGTTGCAACGGCAGGATACCGGCTTGATCGCGCGTCCAGGTCCAGAGCTGGTCCCAGCCCTGGATCAGCGCGTCATGCACCGGCTCGACGTAGGAGCCCGTCTCATCGCTCCCTTTGGTGACCAGCCGCGCCGTCGTGAATTGTTCGATCACGGTGTTGACGCGCGCGTTCTCCGCCGGATCCCCGTAGTCCAGCTCGGTCAGCGGCACGCGCCGGCGGGTGCGCTGGCCGCCCTCCAGCGCCACCATGCGCAGCATCACGGCCTGCAGGGTCGCCCGGCCCGCGGCGTCGAGGCGTGCATATTCTGCGTTGGCGCGCTGGCAGAGCGACCCGACCACGCCATGCAGCGCCTGGTAGTCCTGATCGGTCAGCGAGCGGTCGTCACCGTGCCGCTCGAAGTAGCTCAGATACATCTCGCTGAGCGTGAAGGAGAGCAATGGCAAGGCGTTCGGCGTCTGGACCACTTCGTTGATCAACTCGTCCACCAGGCTATCGGGCTTGAAATAAATGGCGTGGGCCTCCGCCGGGCCTTCGATCACGCGCCGCAGGTCGTCCTGGGCCATCGGCGGGACGACATAGCGGGCGCCCGGCGCGGCCCAGTGTGCGGCGAGCGGCGCATCTGCCCCCGTAGTGAACTGCGGCTCGAAGTCGGAGCGTAGCGTCAGCACCAGGTGCAGGTCCAGGTCCAGCGCAGCCAGCGCATCCGCGACCTGGTGCAGGAACTGGTCGCGCTCAGCATCGCTGCGGCAGAGCGTCAGGCACTCCTCAAACTGGTCGATGACCAGCAGCACCGGGGTCTGGGGGTGCTCCGCGCGCCAGCGCGCCAGCTTTCCCGCCAGCAAGATACCGGGCGGCGCCGTGGGTAGCACGCTGTTCAATATCTGGAGCGGCGTCGCGCCCGGCCGGATCGGGCCGAGAACCGTCCACCCGGCGGCGGCCAGGGCCGGCACCAGCCCCGCATTGACCAGACTGGATTTGCCGGTGCCCGACGCGCCGAGTACCGCCGTGAAGGCCTGGCGCTGGACCAGCGCGGTCAGGTCCGCGATTTCTTTGTCCCGCCCGAAGAAGAGGTCTTTGTGCCCCGCATCGTAGGACGCCAGGCCCCGATAAGGATTGTTCTCCGGCAGCAGCGGCGGCGCGGGCGGCAGGTGGGGGTTCTTACCGGGTACCAGGAAGATGTACTCGCCCTTGCCGTGTTTGGGCAGCGGCCACAGGCCGGGGGTTTGCGGCTTCCCTTTCTCGCCCAGGGTCTCCGCTTCGATGCAGTCGCGCAGGTAGCAGTAGAGCTCGGTGGCGGTGATCACGCCGTCGCCGTCCTTGGGCATCAGGTCGGCGGCGCCCTGGAGCGCGTCAAACAGCTTGAGCGCAAACGGCGAGTGATCCCCGGCGCCCCCCCGGCCGCCCAGCCCGTTAAGCACATCGAGGGCGCGTTGATCGTAGGCGGCGGATGTGAGGACTTGCCAGGCCGGGTCGTGGACAAAGCGGTCGTAGCGTTCCTGGTACAGCGGCACGGCGCCGGCGATGACGGCGTCGCCGCGGGTGGCCGCCCAGCGGAAGGCGCCGGCAAAGCAGCAATCCAGGATCAGCAGCAGATGGCGGCACGGCAGTGTGGCGAGCGCTTTCTGGACGGCCTGCATGGGCAGGAAGCTGGCCGGGTCCTGGGCCCTGGCGTCTTGCGGCAGCAGATACCCGGCCGGGCCGTCGTCGCCGTCGAGCGCCACCCCGTGGCCCGCGAAGTAGACGAGGACGCGGTCGTCGGCCCCAACGGCCTGGGGGAGCGTCTGCGTGAGCAGCGTCATGAGCGCGGTCTGGGTGGCCTCGGCGTCAACCAGGAGTTGCACATCGTCGTAGTGATGGGCGTCTTTGAGCACCGCCGCCAGGCTGCGCGCATCGCCGGCGGCCGTTTGCAGAGGCGGTAGCGGGCCGGCATATTGATCGATGCCGATGACATATGCGCGGCTATGGGCAAAACCGTCCATCGCTGTCCCCTATTGCCGTTAGGAGTCCCTGCTGGCGCGTGGTACTCCGGTCCAAGGGTGCCGGTTTGGATCCCATCAAGGTATTGTGGGGTGGTGGAATGGATGTGCTGCCGGTACGGCCCAGGTCTATAGCAACCGGGGGGGCAACGGCGCGGTCTCCTGGATGCCTGCTACAGCGTTCTTGCGGAACGGGCATCCGTATTATAGCAGATCCCCGCATCACGCAAAAAAGGACCCCCGGTCATCACGACCAGGGGTCCCTTTTCTAGAGGACGCTGTTGCGGCCGGGGCCGCGCGGGCGTCTTAGAGGGCGCTTGCGATGGTGGAGAAGATGTTGTTGACAGCGCCGCCGAGCAGGGCCAGGATGATGATCACGACGATGGCAATCAGGACGAGAATCAGGGCGTATTCGACGAGGCCCTGGCCCTTTTTCCGCAGATCGTTGAGCTTGCGCATTGTATTCCTCCGAGTGATGTATAAGGACTGAATTCAAGGGGCCACACTAATGTGGTGTAGCGTTCACGAGGATTATTGTAGTCGATCCCCCCGGCGGATGGCTATGGCCTAATGGTCCTGTTTCATATAGGAACTTCAGTACCCATCCGGCTTCCCTGGTAGGCCGCGGTACCTGGCCCACCGCGGGCGGCCTTGTCAGTGGTTCGTCAGTGCGGGTGTGGTATCTTACTTGCAGAAAGCGGCCTCCATGGCCGCGGAATCGCGCTCTTGGGACCCATCCACGCTCGGCGACAGTGCGCCGCGGTCGCCGGTTGGCGGAGATCTTACGGAAGGCACATCATGCAGACGATCTTGCTGGTCGAAGATAATGAACTGAACCAGGATATGCTGCGGCGCTGGCTGCAGCATTGGGGCTTCCAGGTGCTGGTGGCGGACGACGGCGCCGCAGGTTTGACTCTGGCCCGCACCGCCCATCCCGACTTGATCGTGATGGATATCAACTTGCCTGTCATGGACGGCCTGGAGGCCACCACCCGGCTCAAGGCGGCCCCCTCCACGCGCGGCATCCCGATTCTCGTGCTCACCGCGCACGCGAGCATTGACGATCGCCGGCGCAGCGAGGCTGCGGGCGCCGACGAATACGAAACCAAGCCTGTGGATTTCGCCCGGCTGCGCCAGAAGATTCTCGCGTTGCTGGCGACGCGCGCGGCGCCGGATGGGGACTGTATCCAGGATGTCGAAAGCCGCGGTACGAACCGCGGCTTGGGTCTCGGGTGAACCCGCAGGGAAATCTTTGACGGATAGGGGTCCAGCGGCGCCCATCGCTGCAATTGCTGAGCGAAGGGTTGGCCGCCAACGTATGCAGCACATTATGCAGCCCGGCTATCGCCGTCTCCACCAGGTGAAGATTCCAGCACGCTCTTTGCATCACTGTGCAAATTAGCCCCAATCCGCCGGCAAATCTGTTACAATAAAGCTTAAGACAGTCGATGAGGATCTGGCGCACCGGCACGCCGCCAATGCGGCCTTTCAGATGGACGTTACCTGCTTGCAGGCCGCCCTGCTCGCTGCCGGTACCCGGTGGGCGCCCTCGCCACTGTAGCTGACCGGCCCATCCAGCACCGCATCACCAGGGGGAGATCATCATGTCAAGACGACGATCATGGTTCCGGTTTATCACTTTGTTTGTCAGCCTGCTTATCAGCATGCCCCTGACCGCACCCGGCTTTCCGACGCAGGCCGCCACGTTGCCCGTCGTCGACGACTTTGAATCCGGGCTGCCGTCCGGGCACGACGCCAACAACATCGCGATCGGGTTCAATACTTTCCAGGATCCGAACCCAGCCACCAGCGTCGCGATCATGACCACCACGACGCCACCCGCGCCGGTTCCGGGCGCGGGCAGCCCCAACAACGTGCTGCAAATGAATCTCAATGTCGTCTCGTATGCCGGCGTCACTCATAGCTTCGAGAACGCCGCGCTTGATCAATGGATCTCGCAGGACTGGAGCGCCTACGCGGGCATCTCGTTCTGGCTCTACGGCAACAACAGCGGCACCACCTTGTTTGTGGATGTGCTCGACAACCGCAACCCCGGCGCAACCACGGACGATGCCGAGCGCTGGTCTATTGACCTGCCTGACAATTTTAGCGGCTGGCAGCAGGTCCAGATCCCATTCGCCGGCATGCATCGCAAAGAGATCGGCAATGGCGCGCCCAACGACGGCTTCGGGCTGACCGAGGTGCATGGTTGGGCGCTGGGCGCCGTCACCACGGCGAGCCCGCAAACCTACTACGTCGATGATGTGGCGCTCTACGGCACCGCCCCGCCCCGCCCGCTCACGGTCGGCTTTAGCGCGATCTCCTACCCGGTGACCGAGGGCGGCACGGCGACGGTCACGGCCAAGCTCAGCAAGCCGGCCGGCGACCCGGTAACGGTGCAGTACCGGACCACCATCGGCACCGCCATCGCCAATCGCGACTACACGCCGGTCGCGGGCACGCTGACCTTCCCGCCGAACGTCACGCAGCAATCGTTCACCGTCACGACCTTCGACAACGCCAAATATCAGGGTGAGCGCGGCGTCGAGGTCGAACTGTCCAACCCGACCGGCGGCGCGGCGCTGGGTCTGCCCCCGGTGGCGCGCGTCACCATCCGCGACAACGAGACCTACGACCCGACCCTGCTCGACGACTTCGAGACCTACCCCTATCTCTGGTCGGTCGCCAACAATGCGGCCCTGAGCAATCCGGAGATCCCGGCCGGCGCCCCGCTGGCGCTGCCCGGCCAGGGCGCCTATGAACACATCTTGCAGGCCGCGCAGCGACAGGGCCAGGGCGCCTATACATTCGGCCGCACCTTCCCCATCGGGCAGGATTGGAGCGATTCCGGCGGGCTGAACTTCTGGTACTACGGCCGGAACAGCGGCAAGAATATCGGCGTGACGCTCGCCAATGACCAGGCCGGTGTCGGGAACCCGGCGCAATGGTCGCTGGTCTGGCACGACGAGTTCAGCGGCCGGGCAGGCACCGCGCCGGACCCCGGTGTCTGGGGGCACGAGGTCGGCGACGGCACGGCGAACGGCAATCCGGGCTGGGGCAACGACGAACTGGAATACTACACCGCCGGCACCGGCAACGCCGCCACGGACGGCCGCGGCAACCTGGCGATCACGACCAAAGCCGCCGACGGGTCGCTACAATGCTACTACGGCCCGTGCCGGTACACGTCGGCGCGGCTGCTGACCAAGAACCAGTTTGAGATAGCTTACGGCCGGGTCGAGGCGCGCATCAAAGTGCCGCGCGGCGCCGGGCTGTGGCCGGCCTTCTGGATGCTCGGCACCAACATCGATCAGGTCAACTGGCCGCAGAGCGGCGAGATCGATATCATGGAGAACGTGGGCCGTCTGCCGAATCAGGTGTTCGGTACCCTGCACGGCCCCGGCTACTCGGGCGGGCAGAGCTACGGCCGCACGGTGGATCTGGGCACGCCCGTCGCCGATGCTTTCCACACGTTCGCGGTCGAGTGGCAGCCGAACAAAATCGTCTGGTATCTGGACGGGGCGCCGTATTTCACCGCGACCCCGAACGATCCGTTCCTCCAGGGCAAGCAGTGGGTCTTCAACCATCCGTTCTTTATGCTGCTGAACGTCGCGGTCGGCGGCAACTTCGGCGGCCCAGTCGGCGCGGACACGACCTTCCCGCAGACTACTCTGGTGGACTATGTGCGCCTCTACCAGGCGCCCCCGGTCCCCGCCACGTTCACGACCTCGTTCCGCGATTCCTTCGTGGGCTGGCAGAAGGTGACGATCCCGTTCACCGCCTTCCATGGAGACAACGGCGCGGCGCCGGACCTGACGCAGATCAAGAGCCTCACCTTCACCGTGCCGGGCGGCACGCGCGACGCGGTGCTGCTCGACCAACTGCGGCTGACCTGCCCGAGCGAGGTGACGGTGACCAGCACCGCCGACAGTGGCGCGGGTTCGCTGCGCAAGGCACTTGGTAGCGTCTGCGCCGGCGGTGCCATCAACTTTGCGCCCGCCCTGGCCGGCGCCACCATCACCAACCTGAGCCCGCTGACGGTCGGCAAGAACGTGACCATCGACGGCGCGGCGGCGCCAGGGCTGGCGATCAGCGGCGGCGGCACCACCCGTGGCTTCGAGGTTGGGGCCACCGCGACCGCGACAATCCGCAACCTGACGATCCGCAACGGCTACGGCTTCGAGCTAGCCGGCGGCATCCTGAACAACGGGCACCTCACTCTTGACCATGTGATCCTCGCCGACAACCGGGTGACCAGCAGCGGCAACGACTACTGGAAAGGTGGCGGCGGCATCTACAATGGCGATAGCAGCACACTCCACCTGATCGACAGCACCGTGCGCGGCAACACGACCGATGTGGTCGATGGAGGTGGGGTCTACGGGTTCTTCAACTCGCAACTCACGATTGAGCGCAGCACCATCAGCGGCAATACCGCCGGCAATGTCGGCGGCGGCATCCGTACCCTGGGCAACGCCGATGTGATCAACAGCACGCTCAGCGGCAACACCGCCACTGCCTGGCACGGCGGCGCGATCTTCCACACCGATGGCGTGATGCACATCACCAGCTCGACGATCGCCGACAACAGCTCCCCCGGCGGCACGGCCGGCGGTATCTTCGTCGGCACCTTCACGGCCGGCAGCCCCACGCTCACGTTGCAAAACAGCATTGTGGCGCGCAACAGCAGCTACCAGTGCCAGCCCGGCCCCTTCGGCTCGGGCACGGTCACCCTGACCTCGCTGGGCCACAACCTGTTTGGGGACGGCTCGTGCACGATCGGCCCCGGCGATCAGATCGGGGGCGACCCGCTCCTGGGCCCGTTAGCCGCGAATGGCGGGCCCACCTTAACGCAGGCGCTGCTGGCGGGCAGCCCCGCGATCGATGCCGCCGACTCGGCGACCAGTCCGGCGACGGACCAGCGCGGCGTGGTGCGCCCACAGGGGGCCGGACCGGACATCGGCGCCTACGAGGCACCATAACCCAGACGGATACATGCGGATGCGCGAGCAGCCTCGCTACGGCGGCCGCTCGCGCATCCCCAGGAATCCACCCCAGCCGCCGGGTCCCCCTGGCGCGCCCCGGCGGATCCCTGACGAACCGCATCCACGCAAACGACCCTGTGATCTTTCACAGGGTCGTTTGACTACGCTCCTTTAAGGATTATTTTGGGGTGAGCCCACTGGGATTCGAACCCAGGACCCCCTGATTATTCGATTCGCCAGCGGCTGACTTACTTTCCCCGCGAGTGGCTGCAAGCGGTATATTCGGGCGACCCCTGCTGTTCTGGATCCCGCTGATCCATGCCTCCGCTTTCAGAGTTTAGCTACGTTGCTGCCCTCAGCCACGTCTCCGCCGTCACGCTTTCTTCTGCTCCGGGGCCGGGTCGTCGTGTTCATGTGCAGGTTGTGGGTGCTCCATCACCGCCGGGTGCTCCGCGCCGAGCATGCGGGCCAGGCGTTTGTTGCCCACCTTGCGCTGCATCACTGTCATCTGTTTGGCGCGCTCGCGGGCGCCGGCACGGGCAAGATAGTGGGGGCGGTGGGCAGGCGCGCCACCGCCCGGTTGCTCATGGTGCTGCGGCCCGCCCGCTTTGCCGGGGGCGAGGGTTTCGTCCTGCGGGACCGGCGCCACGATGGCCTTGTCCGATTCTTCGCAGTGAGTCTTGGCCTTGTCCATTGCGTTTGCTCCTCTACACGCGCGAATGCGCAGTTGATTCTTCGTATTCGATTGCCGTCAGCAGGCGCCGGGCGCGCCAGGCCAGATCCGCGTCCGTGCTCGCCAGGGCCAGCACCCGCGCGAGACAGTCCAATGCGGCGCAGGGCTGCTCGCCGGCCCGGTAGGCGCACGCCAAAGCCAGCAGCACTTCCGGGCAATCGGGCCACCGCCGCCGCACGGCGGCGAGCACAGCGTGCGCCATGTCGACGCGGCCCGTTGCATGGTAAGCTAGTCCGAGGTGGATAGCGGCGTAGGCATGACCCGGCTCGAAGAGTACTGCGATCTCCAGGGAGCGGACAGCCTCCTGGTATTGCCCCTGGCACATGTAAGCGCGGCCCAGATGGTAGCGGGCCGGCGTGTAGCAGGGATCAAAGCCAACGGCCTGCTGGAGAAGCTTCACGGCATGATCCAGCTTACCGCAGATAAAGTAACCCACTCCCAGATTGGTCGCCGTCTCAGCATCTTCCGGCCACAGGTATTTGGTGGCAGCAGCAAAGGCCACCTCCGTCGCTAAGTCTTGACCAGCAGACATATAACGCCAGACGAGATTGTACTTGGGGCGTCCGTCCTCGACTTTGTACGCGCAGTGTGTGTTATTCAACGTTATATCCAAGCACATTATCTTCAGTATGTTCCGCATGTTCTCTTGATTAATAGGCACATGCAAGTGTTTCCGTTGTAATTCGGTCTAGCCAACCATGGATCGTCTTATCCGCTCATCAATTCTGGTGCAACAGTCATGTAGTAATTAGTGATCTCGTTCGCGGCCTTGTCGTACTTACCAGGCGAAATGTCTTTTAGATTACTAAGATCCTTATCGAGAGCCTCTTTAAACACTGATGCGGGCGTCCGTCCTTTTTTCAATTCTCCGAGGTAATAAGCTTTCGTAACTGTACCTTTTGTGCCATAAGTAACAGTATTAATATGCTCAGCCATTGTCATAATGACAGCGGCACCGTTCGTCCGATTGACTTTACCTTGGCTCAAGACTTCCAAAATAGCTTGTTGTGGTATGTGATGGGCCGTCAGTACTTGATCAGAAGGGACTAATCCCTTACCTGCTGCTTTTGAAGCATTATTTCGTTCTTTTGTCGCTGCACGTGCTGCTTTATCGAGCTGGGCAAATGGGCCAGTAGTGCCTTCATGTGTTAGTTCCTGCGAACTTTTAGAGCTAGGACCTTGATGTTGTGGAGGACCAATAGTTGTTTGTTTGGGACTAGCTTCGTACTCATAATTCCACGTCTTGCCTCCGTCGATCACTTCAAGCGACTTGAAGACCTTGAACTTGCGCCGGACAGATTTGACGCCCGTGACCACTTCCTCTTTAGTGGCGCCATCTTTCGCATAACGCTGCGTTACGGCGTCCAGGGCGGCCACGCCCTTTTTCAGTTCGGCGTCGTGTGTTTGCTCGCCCTTGTCCTTGGCGGGCTGCGTCTTCTCCGCGCCCTTGCCGGGTTGCTTGCCGTCCGCGCCTTTGGGCTTTTTGCCCTGCTTGCCGGCCTCGGCCTTGAGTTGCTTGACGCTCTTGCCTTCGGCGGTCTTGGCGTTGGGGTCGGCGTCTTTCTTGCCGCCCGCCTTGGCGCCAGGGGGTGCCTTGGCTTTCGGGCCGGCCGGCGCACCCTTGGCGTCGGGCGCTTTGCCGCCGGGGTGCTCGCCCTTGCCGCCGCCCTTGGCCGGGGGTTCGGCGGCCGGGCTGTTCTTCTCGGCCCACGGCGCCTTCTTCGCTTCCCCTTCGCCCGCCTTCGGCTGGGTCTTGTCGTGATACAGGTCGGTCATAAACTTGTCGGCGGAGAAGTCGACCGGCTGGAACTCGATGGTCGGCAGTTCTTTCGAGCCCAGCACGTAGTCCACGGACGCCTTGATGCCGAAGCCGCCGCCGATGGGCCATTCCTTGCTGCCCAACTCCCAGGTCCACTTCTTGTCGGGGACCGGCGACCACCAGGGCGCGTCGATTTCGACGAACAGGTCGCCGCTCAGGCCGAGCAGCGGTTTGGCCGCGATCTCCACCTCGCCGCGGATAAAGAACTCGCCCTTCTTGTCCTCGCCTTCCTTGGCCTTCTCGCGGTAGCCGATGATGGGCGTCGCCTCGGCGTAGCCCTGGATGGCGACGATGCCGTTGATGCCCGCGCCGGCCTTGATATCGTGCGCCAGGATCTCCAGCCCCACGCCCGCCTCGCCGCGCAGCCGCAGCCCCGCCGCCGCCGAGAGGTTGAAGCTGGCCTGGATGCTGAAGTCGTTGAGTTTCTTGGGATCGGTCGAGTACGTGCCCTGGACGACGATGTTGTAGAGTTTGGCCGGGCCGAGTTTGGCGAAGGCGTCCATGCCCACGTTGCCGAATACGAAGATATTGCCGACCACCGGGATGCCGTAGGCCGCGCGGGCCTCGACCTTGAACAGTTGCTTGACGTAGTCCTTTTGCGGGAACAGTTCGACTTCCTTCTGGGGCGTGATCTTGCCGATCACGGTGAGGAACCCTTCGTGATCCACAATGACATGGGCCGTGCCGGTCAGCCACTCAGTGAACGAGAAGGTCAGATCGCCCTCGCCGAAGACGACATAATTCACCTTCTTGGGCTTCTTTTCAGCGGCGGGCGCGGCGCCCGGCTTCGCCGTTTCTCCCGCGGCCGGCGGTGCCTGCTTCTCGCGCGCCATCTGCTCGGCGAGGCTCTTCTCCATCAGCCGCAACGTGACCTGGCCCGAGAGCTTCTCGCCCTGGTAGCCCACCTTGCCTTCGCCGGTGACGGCGCGCCCGTCCCAGGCGACATCGATGTTGCCCGTTACATTCTTCTTCAGGTTCACGGCGACCGACGCCTTGCCGGTGATCAGGCCCTCGGCGGAGCGTTCCAGACTCAGCGTGCCCTCGGCTAATCCGCCCACCGCGACGTTCGCGCTGCCGCTGAATTCGATCTTCTCGTTGGCTAGCTTCAAATCGATAGTGCCGGAGAAGGCCGAGCCAAGGCGGATCGGGTCGGCGGCCAATTCGAGGCGCAGGACCCCACCTTCCAGGGTATTGGTGATCTTGGGCAGCGATTCGAAATCGAATCCGGCGAGGCCGAGCAGATCGGGGGCTTTCTGTAGCAGTTGTGGTAGCTCGCCTTTATCAGGGACCTTGGCCCCAGCGGCCAGGCTGATGTAGCCTTCGATCTGACCTTTATTCACCGCCAGGATCAGGCTGGGGGCGAGATTGGGCATCGACTCCCGCACAGGCGCGAACAGGGGATGGCTCAACGGAATCGGCTGTCTCTTCGCCTCATACTGCCCGTTGTGCTTCTCGACGTGAAGTTGCCCTTCCGCCCACTGGCCGAAGCGCACATTCACCAGCGCGTGGGGGTGTTGATCCAGGAAGCCGGCTATAGGATCGAATGGGCTGGTGTTGCCCTTCAGGTCCAGCACGCCGGGAGCAATATCGCCCTCCGCTGCGGCGGGTTGTTTTGTGCCCGGTTGGGGCGCGGGGGCTGGAGGCGTGTTCTGGGCCGCCGGCGCCGGCTTGAGTAGCCGGGCGGCGGGGGTGGCGGGCGTTGCGGTGTTCTGCACCACGTGCGTCAATTCGTGGGCCATCAGCCCGGTGTCGTGGGGCGACTCGCCGTGGCCCAGGTAAATGTCGCTGCCGTGGGTGAAGGCGCGGGCGTTCAACGCCCCGGCAGCGCGGTTGGCGCCGGCATCGCTATGGATGCGCGCCGCGCTCAGGTCGGCGCCCATGTGGCCTTCCAGCACCCCGCGGGTGGCGGGCGGCAGCGGGCTGCCGGCGCCTTTCCCCGCGATGGCCTGCGCGGCGGGGGCCGTATTGATCGCGCCCGCCGGGCCGCCGCCGGCCGCCGCGGGCTGCACCTGGGCGCTCGCAGATTCGGGCGCCGCATGTTGCGGCGGGTGGTCTTCCGGCGGGGGCGCGGGCGGCGGCCCGGCGGCGGGTTGCTCATCATCAGGCTGCCGGCGCACCGTGCCGCCGGCGCTCGGCGTCTGCATAATGCGCGGCGCGGGCCGGCCCGCCGTTACGTGCCGGGCGACGGCTTCGGCTTCGCGTTCCGCCGGGCTGTCGGGGTGGCTGACGGTCAGATCGCCCGCCGGGGATTGGGTGCGCGTGGGCGCGGCGGCGGCAGGGTTCACGAGATCGCCGGGCCGGCTCGCGGACACCGGCACGCCCAACATACGGTTCAGGCGCGCGTTGCCGACAGCGCCTTGCATGGCGGCGGCCATGCGCGATCGGCTGACCGCGCCCGGCCGGTGGGCGGTATCAGTCAAGAGACCGGCGGCCCGCGCTACCGCGGGCGTGCCGTCGGGTGGCGGCAAGGGGTGGTTCGTCGCGCCGGGCGCGCCGGATTGCGCCAATCGGCTCACCGGCCCCTTGCGGGTGTCCGGTTGCTTGGCCGCCACGGGCGGCGCCTGCGCGGGGCTACGCGCCTCGATTTGTGTTTTGCCCGCTACGGACATATTACCTCAATCACCCAGTTGGCGGCGTCGCGCCGGCTTGCGCCGGTATTCCACCACGCTGATGCTGCTGGGCGGCAGGCCGGTTGCAAACCGGCCGCTACATATGGCGACCAGGCCAGTTGGAATCCGGCTCCTACACCGCGACATCAGCGGAGCCGACTGCTAATTCGTAAAGCTCATCGCCGAACAGGTCGCATGTAACCGGCAGGCCCTGGTCGCGCTGCGTTTCGGCCAGGCCGCGCGCCAGGTGGGCCAGGGTCACGATCAGCCGGCCGTCGGGCCCCGCGCTGCCGGCCCGCCGGGCATGGGCGATGGCCGCTCGCACGGCAGATTGAATACTGTACTGCCGCAGCTTGAAGCGATCCGCCACGTCGCGGAGGTTCCGGCTATTTGGCGTCACCACTTCGGGCGGGAACGCCTCCAGCCAGATGCGGAATCGGGTATCGCAATCTAGCGGCGCCAGCAGGAGGATCTTGTCCTCGATCCACTCGTAATACTCCTCGCCAAACTCTCCCTTGTTGAGCGGCTTGCCGAGTTTCTGGTATTCGCGGGCGGTTGCCCGCACCAGATGCTCGACTCGCACCTGGGTGGTGCCGCCGGCGTCCGTGCTGTTGGCTGTCAGGGCCAGAAAAGTCGCGTCCAGCACGATGTTGCGGATGCTGCCGCCGGGCAAGGCGAAGCGTTGGGCGAGATCTCCGAGATCATCATCGGTGGGCCGGCCCAGCCCGCCAGGGAACATCCCGATCCAGATTTGTTTACGGGCGTGCTCATCGGGGAACGGGAACTCGACGATGCGGTGGATGCGGCGTAAAAAGGCCTCATCGATGTTCTGGCGCAAGTTGGTTGCCAGGATGACGACCCCGGCATACTCCTCGATTCGTTGCAACAGGAAGTTGACCTCGATATTGGCCCAGCGATCCTGCGCTTCCTTGACCTCGCCGCGCTTGCCGAAGAGGGCATCGGCTTCGTCGAAGAAGATAATGGCGTTGGAATTCTCGGCTTCGGCGAAGATGCGGCTCAGGTTCTTCTCGGTCTCCCCGACATACTTACTTACCACGCTCGACAGATCGATTTTATAAAGATCCACTCGCTGCTCGCGGGCCAGCAGCCCGGCCGCCATCGTCTTGCCCGTGCCGGACGACCCGGTGAAGAGAGCGGTTAGCCCGTTGCCCAGCGTCAGGCGCCGCTCAAAGCCGAGGCCACTGAATACCTGGCTGCGGTAGCGGATGCGCTGGCGCAATTCCTCTAGTTGCTGTTTATTGGTGTCGGGTAGGATCAGATCGGCAAAGGTCAGTTGCGTGCTTGGCTCCACCCGGCGCGCGAAGGCGATCAGCCGCTGCCCCGATTGGCGGCGGCAGCCGTCGTACAGATCGTCCACCCGCAGGGCCGGCTGTGCCGGATCGCCGTGGTCGCCCAGCATACGCACAGCGGCCAACTCGCGGGCGGTTGCCAGGGCATCGCGCATCTGACCCGCCGTGAGTTGGAAGCTGTTCGCCAGCAGTTCGGCCAGGGCTCCCCGGTCGATCTGCGGGTCGGCGAAGCGCACGGTTCGCAGGTAGCGCTGCCAGAGTGCCACACGGAGATCGTAGGTGGGGATCGGGAACTCCAACCGCAAGAACACCTGGTCATGGAAACGATTCGCCGGATCCCAGGCGGTGCTGCTTGCCAGGAACGTCAGTCCGGCAAATCCCTCGGCTGCTGCCACCAGATGTTGCCAGCGGGACGCGGGCTGGTCAGGTTCCAGCAACTGGTCGCAGCCGGCCCAATAAATCGTCGCGCCGCGCAGGCGCGCTTCGCGATAGGCGAGATCCACGATTTGCTCGAAGAGGACCGGAGACCGCAAGGCCGCACCCACGTCGACTACGAGGAGGTCGGTTCCACTGTCTGCACAAATCGCGCAAGCGGCTGTCCGGCGCCCGCTGCCATAAGGCCCATGTAGAAACAGCGTGGCCCCGCCGGCCGCATGGGCGCGCTGATTTTGCCACCAGCGCGCAAAGTCTTGCAGCGCGGCTTTCCGCTTTTGATCAATAATCAGATCATCCCAATTAGCAGGTCTCGTACACGGACACTCCATCAGGATGTTCACGAGCCGGTCATCCGGTTCATCATTTCCGAGCAGAAAGCCGGCGATGCGGTCATCGATGCGGATTGAACGCAGCGGGAGCGGCTCATCGGCCGGTGTATCGCCGGCCGCGACCAGTAGTCCGCGGCGGGTCAGTGACCCGCTCGCCGCAAACAGATTCCGCCCGCTCTCGGCATCCAGGCCATGGGGGACGAGAATTTGTAGCGCCAACTCGATTGTGGGTCGGGTGCGCGAGGCGTCGTCCTGGAGATAGCCGAACAGACGGCGGTAGCGGCCGTCGATCTCCGGCAGGAGGCAGATGAGCAACACATCCCGCTCGACCGGGGAAAGCTGGAAGATCCGGCATAGCTGCGCCAGCCGTAGCGGTTCCGGCGGATCGCCGCAGGCGTGCCTGGCGGCAATCCACGCGGCCATGTCCGCCGCCGCCGCTTCGTAGTCGCTCACGGCACCAGGATAGGCCGCGCGTGCGGCAGCGGGCCGCGCGAAGGGCGCTTGCAGGTAGGCGGCCACTTCGGCGTCGGTGACATGCACCATGCCCCATAGGTTCTCCGGTTTGTAGTCGCCGATGGTCTGCAACCAGCGCACCGTCTGCGCCCGCACCAGGAGGTCGACGCGCTGCAACTCGTCCCAGAGATGCTCCGCACTCGTCTCATATCCCGCCGGCGAGAGCATGATCACCGGGGGTAACAGGCGATCATACGTTCCGGCCCGCTCCTGCCCATCAGCGGCACGTTCCGCGCCGGTCCCAACTTCCACAATGAGGAGCGCGCTATCTGCATGGTCCATGGCTTCCTCCGTCGGCAACGGGTTATCTACATAATCCGTGGCTTCCTCCTCCGGCCGCGGCCTGTCTGCATCGTCCGTGACCTCCTCCTCATCCAGCAGCGCGGGCGCGGCATCGCTGCTAACTTCCTCCGCCGGCAGCAGAAGTTCCACGTCGTTTATATCTTCTTCCACGAGTAGTTCATAGTCCGTGCCGGTTGCGATTTCCTCAACGGACAGCAGGCGCGCCTCGCCGTTCGTAGCTTCCTCCACGCGCGGGGCGCGGTCCTCGGCGTCGCCGGTTTCTTCCACCAGCAGCAAATGCTCCGTGCGGTCCCTGACCTGCTCCCCGCCCGCGGCGCTATCCGCGCCGGCACCCAGGTCGCGTGCCGGTTGCTCCTCATTGTCGGTGACTTCCTCGATAAACAGGAGTTGCTCTCGCTTGCCGGCGACTTCCTCGATGAATGGGAGTTGCTCCTGCTGGTCGGTGACTTCCTCGATGAACAGGAGTTGCTCCGTACCGCCGCCGCCATGCGCCATGAGTTGTTCGTCCGCCGCGTGGTCCGCAGCTTCCTCCACGAGCAACAGTTGCTCCCTGCCCTCGGTGACTTCCGCGATCAGCAGCGCGCCGGCCTCGGTGTCCGGCACTTCCTCGACCAGCAGCAGGCGCTGCTCGTTGTTCGCGCGGTCCTCCACGAGCAGCAAGCTCTCCGCGTTGTCTGCCGCTTCCGCGACGAGCGGTAGGCCCTGCTCGTGGCCGACGGCTTCCTCCACCTGTGGAAGATCGTGCGTGTTGCCGGTTCTGGTCTCCATTGCATCACCATCCCTACCGCCGGCCGGCGTGGCCGGGGCTACAGCGCCCGGTTCCGGAATCGCGGCGGGCGGCAGTATGGCCGCCAGATCCGGAGGGCGGCGGCGCCATCCGCGGGTCAGCCAGGCCCACAGCGCGGTTATCCATCGTATCATCGCTCCGGTGCTCCCATAGTGAAATGCAAGTGCCGCCCGCCGAGCCACGGCACGCGGGCCAGGGTCGCGGTGTAGCCGGCCATCTCCAGCACGATATCCAGCGGCAAGGCCGGTAGTTCCAGGGTCAGTTGGCCGGGCGCGCTGTAGATGCGGCCGGGGCGGCGCACGAAGTTCGTGAGCAGGTAGGGCACGCTGGAACCGCCGAACTGGCGCAACCAGCGCGCCCACAGGCGCAGCAGGGCAATCGCCAGCAGATCCAGCGTGAGATCGACTTCGGGTAGCCCCAGGCGGCCATAGTGGACGGCGGCCAGCGCCGCCGCCAGCCGTTCCTGGCCTGCGCGATGCGCCTCCTCCAACTCCCCGCCGCTGTCGACCCCCACCGCCATGATCGGGGCCCTGGCCGGCAGGCGGCCGGCCAGCGGCGCGTCGGCGACTATCCAGGCGGGCGGCCGGCCGTGGATATCCACCCAGAGCGCCAGCCATTCGGCCACCACGTCCTGCACCTCCTCCGCCGCCGCGATGCGCCCAAGCGGCCACAGCGCCGCGCTGTCGTCGCTCAGGATCAGGGCCAGGTCGCCGGTGGGTAGGCGCATTTGGTGCAGATGGATCGCCGGAGTCTGGACCAGGCGCTGCCCGACCAGCGCGCGCAGGCAGGCCGCCTGGAAGCCGGCCTGGGCGGCGCGCATTGTCGTCGCGCCATCGGGCCATGCTGCCGTCCAGAGCTGTTTGAAAGCGGCAACGGATGGCGGCGTGGGATGCGAGGCCAGGTGTTCCACCCCGGCCAGCAAGCGCAGCCCTGGGTCCAACTGGCCGTCTATGACCCCAAC
Organism: Chloroflexia bacterium; assembly: GCA_035693165.1. Classification (GTDB taxonomy): domain Bacteria; phylum Chloroflexota; class Chloroflexia; order QHBQ01; family JAICKM01; genus JAICKM01. Next base: position 18,333 of record DASSGZ010000143.1, read on the forward strand.
CGCTCCGGCCCAGCGCAGACCTAGCGCCAGCAACACCGCCTGCACTCCGTCGGCGCCGGGCAGCGTGCCCGCGGGGTAGGACCTGCTCGCGAGCAGCCCGGTCAGTTGCAAATCGAGGACAGCGCGCGCCAGCAACCCCACTCCGGCACAGCCGCTTGCCACATAGTCTGCGACCAGACTCGCCCTGTCGTCCCGGCTCAGCAGATCCTCGATCACGCGCACCGCGCCTGACCCTAGCCGGGTCAGGAGCCGGAAGCTCGCCGCGGCCGGCTCCCGCGCGGGCGCGGGCAACTCGCTCAGGGCCGCGTCCGCATCGCCGCCGTGTAGCCGGCGCAGCACACGCGGCGGCGCCGGCGCCGCGGCGATCCAGGTCGCCGCCTCGAACAAGCGGGAGATCAGCATCGGCATGACCTCCGCATCCTCCGCGGTCCACTCCGGGTGGCGGGCTCGGAGCAGCGCGTACAGCCGCAGCGCGTTCGCCGGAGCGTTAAATTGTCCGCGCTCCATCGGTATGTCGCCGTGGCGCACCGCCGCCTGGATCGCGTCCAGCAACCGCTGTTGCAACGGGGTCGGAGAGAGCGGGGCGGGCCGCGCGGGCGCCGCGCCGCGCAGCAAGGCCAGCAATTCGCCGCGCAGCCAGTTGGTATCCAACCAGTCGAGATCGGCTAGCGCCGCATCGAGCCGCGCCGCGAACCCAGCGGCGCGCGGGTCGTCGGGGGCGCACAGGTAGCCCCGCGCGGCCAGGAAGCGGATCGCCTCGGCCACCAGCGCGGTCAGGCTCGGCTTATCGCGCCAGTCGGGCGGGGCCGCCAGGGCCGGCGCGAACCCGGCCAGGACATCTGCCTCCGGGCGCGCCGCCGCCCATAAGGCGAGCGCGTCGATCAAGCGCCAAGCGGCGGCAAGGAGCGGTTCGATGCTCGCCGGATCGGGCCGCGCGGGCGCCGCCTGCTTCCGCGGGGCAAACAGATTCAGTAGTTGGTCGCGCAGCCACGCGCTGTCGAGCCAATCAAGCTCGGCCAGGGTGGCGGTGAGCCGCGCGGCCACCGGGGGATCCACCGGATCGGCCAGGTCGCGCAGGTAGCCGCGCGCCCGCAAGTCGGCCAGCAGGTCGCGCAAGGTGGCGGCCAGCGCCCGGTGGTCGCGCCAGTCCGGCGCCGCCGGGTGGGTGGCGAGGTAGCTTGCCAGGGCCGCCTCGCCCGCCGGCGCGCCGGTCCAGAGCAGGAGTCGATCGGCCAGGCGCAGCGCCGCCGCGAAGAAAGGCCGGGCGCCAACCGCGTCGAGCGTCTCGTTGTCGGTGAGCGCCGCCCAAACGGCCTGCATCCCCGCGGGCCCCAGCAAGGCCAGCGCCGGATCGAGCACGGCTTGCGCTTGTAAGTTGCCCAAGATCGCGCCGAGATGCGGGCGGTTTTCCAGCAGCACCCGGCGCACCGCTTCAGATTTGGGCAGCGGCAGCAAGTGGGCGAAGGCGCCGTAGAACCAGCACTCCCTGGCCTGGTCGTGGAGCAGGCTATTGATGAACTGCGCCACGTAATCGGTCTGATCGGCGAAGCGAACCATCTCATCCGTGCCGTGGGCCACGCTCCGCAGCACGGCGCCCGCCATGCGGCGGCCCCACCGCCCGGCGATCTCGGCGTCGGCCTGGTCGGGCTGGGGTGCCAGGGTCAGCGCCACGTCCACCCGGCGCAACACGTAGACGGCGGTATCGTCGCCCAGCGCGGCATCCAACGCGGCGGCGTAGGCGTCGAGCAGCGGACCCAGCGCCAACTGCTGGAGGCGCGCGGGGCCGGCGGCGCTCGCGCCCGGTGGCCCCGGCACCCGATAGCGGCAGTGTAGGAGGCCGATGCGACCGTCCATCGTCTATTTCCCTTCTTCGGCGGCTTCGTCGCCGGCCGGTGCGGCCCCCGCATCCGGCTCCGGCTTGGGGCCTGCTTCCGGCGCCAGTGCGGCGCCGGGCGGCGGCCCCTGACGGCGCCGCGCCGCGGCGCGGCGAGGCGCTGCCGCCGCGGCGCGGCCAGGGGGCGGCGCGGCGAGGGCGGCACTGAGTGTGTCGCGCACGGCGGGCATCTTCGCGCTGATCCGCTCCGCCAACTGCGTGGCTACGGCCCGCGCGAAGGCGGGATCGCCGGCCACCTGGGGCGCCAGGGCGTCGAGCATGCCGCCAAGGGCGTTCAGCCGCTCCTCGGGGGTGGGCGGTGGCGGCGCCGGCACCACGGCTGTTTGGAAAGCATTCACCCCGCCGGCCAGCCCGGTGAACAGGGCGCCCCGGCTCATCGCCAGCGCCTCGGCCGTGGGTGGCGCCGGCACGACGGGCTTGTCGAATTTGCCCTGCACAGTCAGGTTTCCCTGCACCGTAACCGAGCAATCGTCGGCAATGGTCAAACACGGCACGAACTTACTCTGCTGATCCGACCAGGCGCCGATCACCACCTGGTTGCGCTTCTTGGGACCACCCGCCGGCGCCGCCATCTCAATGCGCAATTCATCGAAGCCAACGTCTTTGCCCGCGTACTGCACCCGATAGACCCGCCACGGCTGGGGGGTCTCGGCATAGCCCACGTTGAATTCGACGGCGCCGCCGTCGATGGTGAGGTCGCCGTAGACTGTCGTCTCGCCCCGCAGATCGATCCGGCCGTCTTCGTCTATCGCCAGGCGCGGCAGGGGCGCGGCGGCGGGATCGACACAGCGGTCCTTATGAAGAAAGACCGCAAAGCGGCTCCTGGCATCGTCGTCTTCCGCCGTGCCCACCTGCACCCAGGCCAGGCCGGAGGGGGCCTTGATCTGCTCGCCCACCAACCCGGCGTAGGGCCGGCCCGTCGGGTCGATGGTGTAGGGCACC
>DASSGZ010000144.1:0-42899 GCA_035693165.1 Chloroflexia bacterium
GCCACGCAGGCCATCCCGGTGATCGCGCTGACGGCCCACGCCATGGCCGGCGACCGCGAGTCCTGCCTGGCCGCCGGCTGCGACGAATACGACACCAAACCGGTGGACTTCGCCCGGTTGATCGGCAAGATCCAGGCGCTACTGGATCGCGCGGCCGCCTCCTGATCCGGGCCGCGAAACTTTTGCTCTGGGGCGGCAATGAATCAGTACGGCGGCATCCCGGCGAGGTCAACCTGACCCCCCTGGCCCCCTTCCCGCGGCGGGAAGGGGGGATCGCAGGCGCGAGGGGAAGTAACTCCCCGCCCCGCAGCGGGGTGGAGTATACCCAGCCGGGGAGAGGTTGGTCGGGCACGCAGCGCAGCAGCACCAGGATGCGCAAAAGAACCGGCCTATATCATGGGGCGGCCCGCGAGTATCGAGCGCGCGGGCCGCGCAGCTTTCCGCGATCGACAACGAGGAGACTTCGGAGTGGTGGAACCCCGCGGATCCACGCGGCGCTTCGCGGCGCGGCTGGATCCTCGCTATAGCTTCAGCGCACGCCTGGGATTAGCTCTCGGGCTGGTCGCCTTCGTGACCTCCATCCTGATCAGCCTGGCCGCGGGCTACAACAGCAGCGCGCAAATCACCGCCGACAGCGGCCAGTTCCTGGCGGAAGTGGCCTTTCACATGAGCAGCCAGCTCGACACCAGCATCCAGGAACGCTTCCGCGATCTGCAGGTGCTGGCGACGCTCGACGCCATCCGCGACCCGGCCGTGCCGCGCGACGCCAAGCGCGACCTGCTGGAGCGCCTGCAAAACACCTACACCGATTACTCGTGGATGGGGCTGGCCGACAGCCAGGGGCATATCGTCGTCAGCACGCGGCGGCTGCTGGAAGGCAACGACTCGTCGCAGCGCAAGTGGTTCGTCAACGGCCAGCAGGCGCCCTATCTCGGCCAGGCCGACCAGGGGCTGCTGCTGCCCAACCCGGCGCCCGATCCCACCGGCGAACCGCTGCGCTTCATCGACCTGGCCGTGCCGGTCAGCGACCTGAGCGGGCAGCCGGCCGGCGTGCTCACCGCCCACCTGAGCTGGGCCTGGGGCCAGAAGATCCAGGCCGGGCTGCTGGAACCGTTGCAGACGCGCCAGCATGTCGAAATGCTCGTGCTGACCCACGAGGGCACCGTGTTGCTCGGCCCGCCCGAGTTCAAGAGCCAGGCCCAGACGCTGACCCTGGACAGCGTGGCCGCGGCGCGCGCCGGGCACAACGCCTACAAGACCGAAACCTGGCCCGACGGCAAGCTCTACCTGACCGGCTATGCCGGCATTGCCGGCGACCGCACCAACCCCCGCGTGCCCTGGATCGTGCTCGTGCGGCAGAGCGCCACGGCGGCGCAGGCTCCCGCGCGCGCCCTGCAGCAGGAGGACCTGATCCGCGGCATCCTGCTCGGCATCCTGTTTGCCGTGCTCAGCGGGCTGCTGGCCGGGCGGCTGGTGCGGCCCCTGCGCGGCATCGCCGGCGCCGCCGACCGCATCCGCCAGGGCGACGCGGCGGCGACGATCCCGGTCCACCAGGGGCATGACGAAGTCGCCGTGTTGTCCGACTCGCTGAGCGGCCTCGTCAGCAGCCTGAACGGGCAGAAGGCCGAGCTATCCGCGCTGAACGCCCAGCTAGAGCGCGAACTGGCCGAGCGCCGCCAGGCCGAGGACGATCTGCGCCGGCTGCGCGACGAACTGGAAGTGCGCATCCAGCGGCGCACCGCCGACCTGGTCTACGCCAACCAGGAGCTGCAAACGGAGGTGGCCGAGCGCCGCCGGGCCGAGGCCGCCTTGCAGTGGAGTAACGCGCTGCTCGTCGCCGAGCAAGAGGCGGCCATCGACGGCATCCTGGTGACGGACGCCGAGCGGCGGACGGTCAGCGTGAACGGGCCGTTTTGCGCCATGTGGGGGCTGGCGCCCGACACCGCGCGCAAGCTGGGACCGGCGGCGCTGGTCGAGTCGGTGCTGCCGCTGCTGCAGCGCCCGGAGGAGTTTCTGGCCGATCTCAGCGCCTTGTACATGCCGGAGCATCTCAAGGATACACGCCGCGCGGAAATCGGCTTGAAAGACGGGCGGATCATCGACCGCTATGTGGCGCCGGTGCTGTCGCCGGAGGGCGAGGTCTGGGGCCGCATCTGGTACTTCCGCGATGTCACCCGGCAGCGGCACGCCACGCAACGCCTGGCCGGGCAGCACGCCGTGGCCCGCATCCTGGCCGGCAGCAGCGCCTTAGACGCGGCCCTGCCGCAGGTCGTCCAGGCCGTGCTCGATACCCTGGGCTGGGACACCGGCGTGATCTGGATGGTCGATCCGTCCGGCGCGGCCCTGCGCAGCCGGGGCCTGGTGGCCCACGGGGCCGATGCGCCCGCCGTGCCCGCCGCCACGCTCGACGCGCTACCAGTCGCACCGGGCGCCGGGTTGCCCGGCCAGGTCTGGGCCTCTGGACAGCCCGCCTGGGTCGCGGATCTCGGCGAGCAGCGCGCCACGCCGGACGCGGCGCTCCTGGCGGACGCGGGCCTGCGCGGCGCCGGCGCCCTGCCCGTCATGCAGGGTGAGGCGGTGCTCGGCGTGCTCGAATTTTGCAGCCGCGACCCGCAGATGCCGGGCGCCGATTTGCTGGAGATGCTGGCCGCGATCCGCCGCCTGCTGGCCCAGTTCACGGCACGGCTGACCGTCGAGACCGAGTTGCGCGCCGCGAAGGAAGCCGCCGAAGCCGCAAACCACGCCCGCAGCGCCGCCCTGGCCCAGATCAGCCACGAACTCCGCCCGGCCATCCACGCCATCATCGGCGACAGCGAGCGGCTACAGGCTGCCGCGTCCGGCGGCAACGGGCCGGACCCGGTCATCCGCGATCTGCAGCGCGTCGCGGCCTCGGGCAAGCAACTTCTGGCGCTCATCGACGACGTGCACAACCTCGCCCGGCAGGACGGCAAGCCGTCGCCTGACCGGCCCGGCAATGAATTGGGGACCCATGGCAGAGGTTAACAAAGAGCGCTTGCTGCAACGGCTGGAGGCGATCGGCGTGAGCTTGCGGGACAGCGGCAATGCCCTGGCGCTGCTCGCCCTCGGCTCGGTCGGCGCCGAGCGGGAGCGCATCGACGCCTATTCGGACCTCGACTTCTTCGCCGTGGTCCGCGACGGGTGCGCGCAGGCCTATATCGACGACCTGGGCTGGCTCAGCGCCGTCTGTCCCATCGCCTACTGCTTCCGCAATAGCCCGCACGGCTATAAGCTGCTGTTCGCCGACGGCATCTTTGCCGAGTTCGCCGTCTTCACGCCGGCTGAGCTGCCGCAAATTCCCTTTGCGGCCGGGCGGATCATCTGGAAGGCGGCGGGTGTCGACGATGCCCTCCTCCAGCCGCGGGACAACCCCGGCGCCGGGACCGCGCGCCCGGTGGAAGAACTGCTTGGCGAGGCGCTGACTAACCTCTATGTGGGCCTGGGGCGCTATCACCGCGGCGAGCGTCTCTCGGCGCTGCGCTTCATCCAGGGCTACGCGGTGGACCGGATTCTGGACCTGGCGCCCCATCTCGAAGCCGCGCAGCCGGCCTACCGCGATCCCTTCGGGGCCGAACGGCGCTTCGAGCAGCGCTTCCCCACCGTCGCGCGGGAGTTGCCGCACTTTCTCCAGGGCTACGACCGCACGCCCGAGTCGGCGGCAGCCATCCTCGCCTTCCTCGCCCGGCACTGGCCAGTCGACCCGGCCATCCGGCAGGCGATTACGGCGTTGTTGCCCGCGCATCTGCGCGGGGCGGCACCTCCCCATGCTGCACCGGAGCAGCCGCATCCCGGCGGAGAACCCACCTAACCCCCCTTCCCTCCTTCCCGCCACGGGAAGGAGGAAATGCGACTCCCCTCCCCGCCGCGGGCCGGGAGAGAGGTTGCCTGCCCGCCACGGTCGAGGCCGCCACAGGGCACGGGGCTTGCGGACTGATAGCCTTGCGGTGTATAACTGAGCAATAGCTTAACTGCCTATACTCCGGAAAGAGGATTGCATTATGTCAAGCGTTGCCGCCGGCACCGGCGCGGTGATGATCGTTAGCGAGGTCCGCGGTTGAGTCGCCGCGGTTATCATTCCAATCCGTACAGCACCGAACCCCTGCGCGGGCGCAAGCTCTGGCGCTACGGCGACTGGGGCAACGCGGGCGAGCATATCGGGCGGCACTGGGAGGCCGTCGCCACCCCCATCTTGCGCGAGGCCATCGGCCAGCCCCGCCTCCCGATCCACCCCGGCGACCCGGCCTATACCCCCCGCGTGCTGATCAGCATCGTGGCCGACCCAGACCTGGCCGCCGAGGTACAGCTCTCCGGGCTGGCCCATGCCGACAGCCTGATCCTCGGCTTCGACGACGAGGGCCGCGTGGTGGCCGAGCCGGCGGACTTCAAGTGGTCGCTGGAAACCGCGGAGAGCCGGCAGGTATCGGCCACCGGGCTGGCCCGCGTGCTCAACGCGGGGCTGCCGCTGCTGGAAGCGGCCATCGTGGCCGCGCTGGGTGAACTGGCGGCCCTGGCCGGCGTAACCCAGCCCGATCTCGAAGTAGTCAGCGGCAGCGTGGGCGTGCCGGCGCGCGCCGCCGAGGAGGCGGCTACGCCGGCCGATGAGGTGCCGGAAGAGGATGTGCCCAGCGGCACCGACCTGGTCGAGGACCTGGAGGAGCGCCAGTACGCCGTGGTCACGCGCGACGGCCTGTTCTTCGCCCCGCGCAACCAGGCCAACCAGCGCTTCCTGCACGGCGACTGGAACCGCCGCAAGGCCGACCCGCTGACCGACGATCAGGTCTGGTTCCAGGATTTCGACCCGGTGGAGTTCTTCAGCCCCCTGCCCGGCTGGGACATCGCCGGGATGCTGGCGGGCTACGACCGCAGCGCGGGCCAACTCAACACGCCCGACGGCGCCGAGCGCTATTACCGGCTGGGCGCGGGCACGCGGGGCGCGCTGATCCGCTGGCATACCTCGATCTTCAGCACGGTTTCGGCGGACGTAGAGGTGCCGGCGGAGCTGGAGTCGTTGCGCCGCGCCCAGCACCTGTGGAACAGCACCGATATTTCGCTCTACCTCGACCGCATGATGAATGTGCGCGCCGAGCGGGAAAACGCGCTCACCGAGTGGCTGCGCGAGATCTACGGCTGGAGCCGCTTCCGCAGCGACCTGGGGCGCGCGGGCGTCAATCCCGCCGAACTGGAGTCCAAGGCGGGCAAACGCCGCTGGGGTTTCGTCTTCGGCGCCATCCAGAAGGCGGTGCGGGCGCGGGTGTGCAGCGACGGGTTGCTGCTGGTGGACGACGGCCAGAGCGATATGGAAGCGCTGGAGAATCTCCAGAAGCGCGGCGCCGAGTTCCACGGCATGGCCACCGCCGTCGCCCGGCACACGATCACGGCGGCGCTGGCCGAGCGCGAACCGAAAGCTACCTGACGCCGCGATAAGGACGCTATGCCGCACCACCCCGCTCACAACGTCCCGCCCCGGCCCACCGCCGACGAGCCGCCTGCCTCTCAAGAGGCACCGCCGCTGCCGGTCCAGCCGGGGCAGACATTCCTCTTCTTCGGCGACAGCATCACGGCGGCCACGCCGGGCTATCTCGACGTGCTGCAACAGGTGCTGAGCCACAGCCGCCCCGACCTCGGCCTGCGGCTGATCAACGCCGGCCTGCCCGGCAACACGGTCCGCGACCTGGCCGCGCGGCTCGACGGCGATGTGCTGGCCCGGCGCCCCGACTGGGTGGTGATCTGCATCGGCGCCAACGACTATTTCGGTGCGGCCCGTGGCCGGGGCGGCGTGCCGCTGGCCGCGTTCGACGCCGCCTACCGGGCCCTGGTCGCGCGGTTACAGGGCGCCGGGATCGATCCCATCCTCATGACCATCCCGGTCATCGGCAGTGACGAGGAAGACTCGCCCATCCCCGATCCGCAGGCGTACAACGCGGCCATCAGAGCGCTGGCGCAGAGCGCCGGGTTGCGCCTGGTGGATATCCATCGCGCCTTCTACGCCGTCTACGAGCGCGCCGCCCAATACAAGCAGATCGTCAGCCTCAGCACCGACGGCATCCACCCCAACCACCAGGGCCACGCGCTCATCGCGCGCACGCTGGTGCAACAACTCGGCCTGCTGCGCAAGTAACCGGCCCCGCCCCCCGGCGATAGAATAAGAGAGCAACACCTCCGCGTCGCTATTCGCGCGGGCCGGACGGACCTCGACTCCCAGCCCTGCCCGGTTGCGAGTCGCCTGACCCGGCTGCGCGCCGCACTCTGTACCACGGGAGGTCGGGGATGACCGTCGAACAGGATCGGCTCGCCACGGACGGCGCCGCGTGGCGGCACTGGGGGCCGTACCTCAGCGAGCGCGCCTGGGGCACCGTGCGCGAGGACTACAGCGGCGCCGGCGCCGCCTGGGACTACTTCCCGCACGACCACGTCCGCGCACGCGCCTATCGCTGGAACGAGGATGGGCTGGCCGGGATCAGCGACGACAAGGGTCGCATGTGCTTCGCCCTGGCCCTGTGGAACGGCCAGGACCCCATCCTGAAAGAGCGGCTGTACGGCTTCACCGGCCCGCAAGGCAACCACGGCGAAGACGTGAAGGAAGTCTACTTCTACCTGGACAGCACCCCCACGCACAGCTACATGCGGATGCTCTACAAGTACCCGCAAGGCGCGTTCCCCTACCAGCCACTCATCGCCGAGAACGCGCGGCGCACCCGGCAAGACCCGGAGTATGAACTGATCGATACGGGCGTGTTCGCCGGCAACCGCTATTTCGACATATTCGTGGAATATGCCAAGGCCGGGCCGGAGGACATCCTCATCCGTATCAGCGCGGCCAACCGCGGGCCGGACCCGGCCCCGCTGCACCTGCTGCCCACCCTCTGGTTCCGCAACACCTGGTCGTGGGGTCAGGACGCGCGCCGCCCCACGCTGGGCAGCGAGGACGCGGTGCCGGGCAACGGCGCGGGATCCGTCGCCTGCATCGCCGCCGACCATCCGATCCTGGGTGCATACCGGCTCTACTGCGAAGCCGCCGATGAGCTACTGTTCACCGAGAACGACACGAACCTGCAACGGCTCTACCACGTCCCCAACCCGGCGCCCTATGTCAAGGACGCCTTTGACCGCTACCTCGTGCAGGGCGAGCAGGCGGCGGTCAATCCACTACACCATGGTACGAAGGCGGCGGCGCTGTACCGCCGCACCGTGCCGCCCGGCGCAACGGCGACGATCCGCCTGCGGCTGACCCGCGTAGGAGATGGCGAAACGTCCTCACCCTTCGGCGACTTCAATCGCCTGTTCGATCTGCGCCAGGGCGAGGCGGACGCCTTTTACGCCGCCATCCAGCCGCCCGACCTGGACGACGACAGCCGCCGGGTGCAACGGCAGGCCCTGGCCGGGATGCTCTGGAGCAAGCAGTTTTATCACTATATCGTGGACCTCTGGCTCAAGGGCGACCCGGCCCAGCCGTCGCCCCCGCCGGGCCGTCGCCAGGGACGCAACCACGAGTGGCGGCATCTCTACAACGAGCGCGTGATGTCGATGCCCGACAAGTGGGAGTATCCCTGGTACGCCGCCTGGGACCTGGCATTCCATTGCATCCCGCTGGCCCTGGTCGATAGCGACTTCGCCAAGAGCCAGCTTGATCTGCTGATGCGCGAGTGGTACATGCACCCCAACGGGGCGCTGCCGGCCTACGAATGGGCTTTCGGCGACGTGAACCCGCCGGTGCTGGCCTGGGCTACGTGGCGCGTCTACAAGATCGACCAGCAGCAGCGCGGCCACGGCGACCGCGCGTTCCTGGAGCGCATCTTCCATAAACTGCTGCTCAACTTCACCTGGTGGGTGAACCGCAAGGACGCCACCGGCAATAACGTGTTCGAGGGCGGGTTCCTGGGCCTGGATAACATCGGCGTCTTCGACCGCGGCGCGCCGCTGCCCACCGGCGGCTTCATCGAGCAGAGCGACGGCACCAGTTGGATGGGCATGTTCAGCCTGAACATGATGACCATTGCCCTCGAACTGGCGCTGGGCGACCCCGTCTACGAAGACATCGCCACCAAGTTCTTCGAGCACTTCCTGTTCATCGCGGCGGCCATGAACAACATCGGCGGCGAGGGCATCCCGCTCTGGGACGCCGAAGACGAGTTCTTCTACGATGTACTGCGCCTGCCCGACGACAGCATGTTCCCGATGCGCGTGCGCTCGCTGGTCGGGCTGATCCCGCTCTGCGCCGTGGAAACGGTGGAGCCGCAGGTGCTGGACGCCCTGCCCGGCTTCAAGGAGCGCCTGGTCTGGTTCCTGACCTACCGGCCCGACCTGACGGCACTGGTCTCCCACTGGCAGGCGCCGGGCACGGGCGCGCGGCGCTTGCTGGCCCTGGTGCGCGGCCATCGCATGAAGCGCCTGCTCACACGGATGCTCGACCCGGCGGAATTCTTGAGTCCGTACGGGGTGCGCTCGTTAAGCAAGTACCACGCCGGGCATCCCTACGTGTTGACCGTGGATGGGACCGACCACATCGTGCGCTATGAACCGGCCGAGTCGCGCACGGAGATCTTCGGCGGCAACTCCAACTGGCGCGGTCCGATCTGGTTCCCCATCAACTACCTGCTGATCGAGTCGATCCAGAAGTTCCACCAATACTACGGCGACGATTTCCTGGTGGAGTGCCCGACGGGATCGGGCCGCTATCTCACGCTACAGGCCATCGCCGCCGAGCTATCGCAGCGCCTGATCCGCCTGTTTGCGCGCGACGCCGCGGATCGTCGTCCCTTCAACGGCGACAATGCGCTCTTGCAAACCGACCCGCACTGGCGCGATCACCTGCTGTTCCACGAATTCTTCCACGGCGATACCGGCCAGGGCCTGGGCGCCGCGCACCAGACGGGCTGGACCGGGCTGGTAGCCCAACTCATCCAGCAGCAAGCCGGCGGGGTGCCCGCCGCCGGGATGGGCATCACCCTGCCCGGTCACCCGCAGGAGCGCCGGGGCCGCCGCAAGATGCCGGAGCGCCGCTGACGCCCCGCGCCCCTGGCCTACCTGGCGCAAGCCGGCCTCACGCGGGTGCGGTCACATGGCCGGCGATGAAATCTAGCACCCGCCGCCAGGCGTCGCTCGACTCCTGGGCGAAGTCGGTGGCGCGCCGGTCGAAGAAGCTGTGCGGCGCGCCGGGGTAGGTGACGATCTCGTGCTCGACGCCCGCCTGGTCCAATTGCCGGTCGAGCGCCTGCACATCCTCCGGCGGGATACCCTGGTCGGCCCCGCCGAACAGCCCCAGCACCGGGTACTTGACCCGGTCGGCCTGCTCCAGCACGGTGCCCCCTTCGCCGATGTTGCGGCTCAGGCCGGAGTAAAACACGATCAGGCCGGCGAAGCCGAAATCCTGGGCGCCCGCCAGCAGGGCCAGGCTGCCGCCACGGCAGAACCCGATCAGGAAGGTGCGATGGCCAGGGCCGGCCCCCGCGTGCAGGTAGTCGAGCGCGGCGCGGGTATCGGCGAAGACGTGGGGCAGTTCCATCTGCTGCACGTGGGGCATGTAGTCGAACGGCTCGGCGCGGCTGGTCAGGCCGGCGGTGCGGCCAAAGTAGTCGATGGCGACGGCACGCACCCCGGTCTCAGCGAAGCGCAGCGCCAGGTCTTTATAGAACTGGTGCAGCCCGCGCACATCGGGGTAGATCAAGATCTGCGCGCCGGTGGGGTTGGCGGGCCGCGCGGCATAGGCGGCGAAGCGGGTGCCGTCGGCAGCGGTCAGCACCAGGTCTTCGCCCTCAGCAGCCCCGCCGGGGCCGGGCGGCATGGGCGGGCGAGCATTATCGTCATAGCACATCGGTTTCTACCTCCTTCAGCGGAGCAGCAGGTATTTGCGCCATGCCGGGTCATGGTTCCATGTCACGCGAAGACTTCGCGCACCGGCAATGTCCAGCCGGGCAATACGTCACCGCCATCGAGCGTGTCGGCAAGCGCCAGGTTGGTCACGGTGGACGGGGCCTGGTGCACGGCGATCTGCTGCCGGCGCGGATCGATGACCCACACGAGCAGCGTGCCCGCCGCCAGCCAGCGAGCTACCTTCTCATTCACCTCGCTGTAGCGGTCACCCGGCGAGACCACCTCGACGGCCAGGTCGGGTGCCCCCACCCAGTACGGACGGTCGGGATCGGCCTCTGCCAGCCGCTCCTGGCGCAGAAAGGAGACATCGGGTGCGAGCACAGTGTCAGGGTTCTCGGCCAACAGGTAGCCGACTTCCGCGTAAACTTCGCCCAGCCCTTGCGCCCGCACATAATGATCCAGCGGCGTCGACAGGTTGACGATGATCCGGCCATGCCTGCGTCCGAGGGGTGGCATCTTGTGCAGTTCTCCTTCCACCAACTCATACCGGAACCCATCATCCGGCAGGTTCAACAGGTCGTCCACCGTCGTCGTTTTCGCTTGCGTCGTCATCGCCATACCTCCAGCCCATTCCCTCCGTTCAGGACATGCTTTTCCTCATTATATCGTACCCACGCGCAGCGGAGTGATGGCGGGAATGCGGGTGTAATACCACCTCCTGCGCGGTGAACATAACGCACCGGGCCGCGCTGCGTTCAGGGCCGCAGCAGGCCCAGGAGATATGCCGGGCTGAGCGCCTGGCGGGCATCGGTGAAATCGCCGAGCACGCCGGCCATGATCGCCAGGTGATGGGGCCGCCCGGCCAGCCGCGGCGCGACATAGTCGAGCCCCGCAGGCACCTGCACGAAGCCCTGCACGATGCGGCAGACGAGATCCTTGGCGAAGAACTCGCGCCGCCGGCCCGCGCGATAGGGCGCCAGGGCGCGCGCCGACAGGTCGCCCGCCACCAGCGCGCGCAGGATCACCGGCGCGGCCAGTTCCGCCCCGCGCACCGCCTTGTAGACGCCCTCGCCGGTGAACGGGTCGAAGAAGCCCGCCGCATCGCCCACGAGCACGAACCCCGCGCCGGCAGGGCGCACGGCCTCGACCGCCAGGGGCCCCACCCCGCGCACCGGCGTAACACGCTGCGCCGCCGCCATGCGGTCGACCAGCCAGGGGAAAGCGCGCAGGGCGGCCTCGAAGCGGGCTTCGCTGCTCAGGCGCGGGGCAGCGGGGCCGGGCATACGCACGACGATGCCGACGTTGACCAGGCCATCGGCCAGCGGCGCCAACCCGCAGTAGCCGTGTGCCGCCGCGTGCATCTCGCCCCAGGCGTCGCAGCCGCGCACGCCTGCGTAGTGCGCGACCATGCCCAGGCGGCGCGGCCAGCGCGGCGTGCGGCTCAGGCCCAGCGCCCGCGCCACCGCCGAGTGCGCCCCGTCGGCGCCGACCACCAGCGCGGCGCGGATGGCCTGCTCGGCGCCGGCGCCGCGGCGGACACGCACCCCGCGGACGCTGCCGTCTTCGCGGATCACGTCGACCACGCGGGTATGCTCCTGCAACTCGGCGCCCCCGGCCGTGGCGTATTCCACCAGCGCGGCATCCAGGCGGCGCCGCGGCGTGGCGAGAACGGCGCCGCCCCCCTGCGCCGCGTAGTCCATGGCGAACCAGGCGCCGTTGCGGGCGTAGACGCGCATGGCGGGCAGGCGGCGGGGCCGGGCGCGCTCGACATAGGGCAGCGCGCCGATGCGCTCCAGCACCGTCGCCGTCTGCGGGCTGGTGTACTCGCCGCACGCCTTGTCGCGCGGGAAGGCCGCTTTGTCGAGCAGGGCCACGCGCACCCCGGCGCGCGCCAGCAACCCTGCCGTCACCGCGCCCGCCGGCCCTGCCCCCGCCACAATCACCTCATACTCTATCGCCATGCCCCCCTACCTAACGGATGCGCGATCTACCGGCGCCCGACAAAGGCGATGCGCCAGAAGGCGTGCTGCACAATGCGCCCGCCCCGGATGCCGCCGGCTTCGGCCATGGCGCGGATCTCCGTGCGCGTGAAGGCGCGCTTGACCGAGGCCGGGCCGTCGTGCCGCGTCAGGCGGTTGCGCGTGATGCCGTAGACTAGCGCCACCGCCGCCAGGTACGCGGGCCACGACCGCTCGACATCGTTGACGATGAAGCCGCGCCGGGCGAGGCGCGCCATGGCGGCGAGCGTGCGGGTCGCGCCGTCCGCATCGAGATGGTGCAGGGCCAGCGAGCAGGTGACCAGGTCGAACGAGCCGGGCGGGAACGGCGCGGCCCGCGAGTCGCAGACGAGCACCTCGATTTCGGGGAAGGCGCGGCAGTGGTGCCGGGTTTCGCGCAAGACCTGCGGGCTGATATCGGTGGCCAGCACCCGGCAGGGGATGCCCCGCCGCCGGCACCACTGCACGACCGCCCGCGGGATGTCGCCGGAGCCGGTCGCCAGATCGAGCACGCGCAACGGGCGCCCTGCCGGCCAGTCGCCGAGCACGTCGGGCAGGTGGCGCAGCACCACGGCCGTGCCCTGGCCGACGATGTTCGCCATGCGGATATCGCGCAGGCTCTGGCGCAGCTCGCGTTCGCCGGCCTCCTGCGGGTCGTCGAGCAGTTCGCGGATGTCCTCGTACGGAAGGGGGGGGATGCGCAGAGGCACGAAAGCCGGGAGGGCGCCGGGCTGCCGCGGATCGTCGGCATAGCCCGGCGCCACGGGCGCCTGGCCGGTTATCGCCATACAGTCGTCTCCGGGATCTGTCGAGCGCGTGGACCGCGCGGATCGTCTTACACCATCATACGCGGCGAACGCGGCGCCCGGATGTCAGGTGCGATCCGGGCCGGCCGGGTCCTGCGACGACGCGGGGTTCACGCCCGACTCGCCCTCGGAGGTCAAGACGGCGTCGCCGCGCCCCACGCCGGGGACGCCCGCCGTGCCCAGCCCCTCGTCGAAGGTATAGCCCGCCGTGGCGCGGTCGTGGGGCAGGTCGGGCGTGAAGGCCGCCTGGTTGGGCCGGCGATCGGCGACTTCCCGCTCCAGCAGATCGGCGTTGGGCGCCACATCCGCCGCCGTGGTATCGCGCCCGGCCAGCGGGTCCTTGGCCACATCCGGGTGCATCAGTTCGGTGAGCGTATCTTTCGAGACGCTGAGATGGATCTTACCGCCCTCGACCCGGTCGATGGAGGCCACCGGAATGCCCACGTCATGCTTGAAAATCAGGCCCCGTTGGACGGTTACCATCTGGAGTTCGTCCGCACTGTTAATGATCGTTTCATGCACCTTACCAATCTTGTGCCCATCTTTATCGACGATCTCGGTGCCCTGTGCAATGCCTTTATAGATCGTTTCCATGGTCCCACCTCCTGGCCCTGGCGGTGCAAGTAGCGTGCCATCCAGGCGCGGGCCTAAGCCCCGGCCCCCTTCCCGGCGCGGGAAGAAGGGAAAGAGGACTCTTTGTGGCGCAATGAGGCAAAGCCGGGCGGCCTTCTCCGCGGCGGAGAGGCGCCGGGGGGTTGACCGCTTACCGCCTGGTAAAGTTGTATTCGATACAGATTTCTGCTAGAATAAGGCGAGTCCGGGCACGCCCTGTGTCCGACCCATCTGCCCCCATCCGGCACGATTGTTCCCGATTTATGGTTCCATATTTCTCACGCCTCGGGCGCACCGGCCCGAGACAATACCGGTGCGCGCACCCGGATCCCGGCGCGGCTCATTCGATACACCGTGCCCGGCAGGACTCGTTAGCCGCGGACCTAACGGACCCCGCGCTAACCTTGCTTCAGGAAGGAAGCTCTATGCGACGTTCTCCCTTCATCGGCGCCATCCTTATCTGTACGCTCGTTTTGCTCGGCAGCCTGCAGGCGGTGAGTCCGCCGGCGCGGGCCAACCTGCCCAGTGTGGCCGCGGGCGCGAGCGCCGCGCCGGCCGCGCCCGCGGTGCCGCAAGCCGTGGCGGAAGCCAACCGCGACCCGGCGCCTGCCAAAGGCGCCCCCGACCGCGGCGTTCCCGGCGCTGCGCCGGCCCGCCCCACCGCCCCCGATCTCATCACCGCCGGCACCTACAGCTTCACCTCCGACACGGGCGTGGCCCTCCAGGATATGAGCAGCGGCACCACGCAACTCGTCGGTGCCGGGCAGGATGACACGGCCTCCGCGCTGACCAACATCGGCTTCGACTTCTGGTATGACGGAGTGCGCGTCAGCCAGTTTTCGGCCAACGCCAACGGCCTGATGCGCCTCGGCAGCACCGTCATCGACACCGCCTACTCCAACAGCCTGGCCGGCACGACCGACGCGCCGAAAATCGCGCCCTTCTGGGATGATCTCTGCACCGGCACCAACGGCAAGGTCCATTACAAAGTCAGTGGCAGCGCGCCTAATCGCACCCTCGTGGTCGAATGGCTGAACATGCAGATCACGCGCGGCAGCGGCTGCGGGTCCGCCGGCACCGGCACCTTCCAGGTCTGGCTGAGCGAGACCACCGGCGCGATCCAGGTCGTCTACGGGGCCATCCCGGCGGCGACCGCTGACGGCGGCTACTCGGTGGGCCTGCAGGCGGGCACGGCCACCAACTTCGCCAGCGTCACCACCGCCGGCCCCACCGTCTCGTATGCGGCGGCCAACAACACGCAAACCACCGCTATCGCCGCCGGCACCGCGTACAGTTTCACGCCCAACACGCCGGTCGCGCCCACCGACCTCAGCTTCAGCGGGGTCAGCGCGGTTGGCATGACCCTGAACTGGACCGATAACGCCACCAACGAAGTGGGCTACGCGGTCTACCAGTCCACCGACGGCGCGACCTACGCCTTCGCCGGGCAGACGGCGGCCAATGCCACGGCCTACGCGGCGAGCGGCCTGGCGCCGAGCACCACCTACTTCTGGCGGGTCGCCGCCGTGACCGAAGGCGCGGTCAGCGGGGCCCTGGCCGGCAGCCAGGCGACCCAGGCGCCCGGCAACATCGTGTCCACCGCAACGGGCGGGCCCTGGAGCGCCCCGGCCACCTGGGCCGGCGGCGTGGTGCCCACCGGCGGCGACGTGGTCACCATCGCCACGGGCGCGACCGTCGTCATCGACACGGCGGCGGCCGCCTACAGCCTGACCGTCGACAACGGCGCGCTGTTGCAGTATGAGGCGACCACCGCGCGCACCCTGACGGTCGCCGGCTCCGTGACCATCGCGGCGGGTGGCACCTTCGCGAGCGCCGCGACCGGCACGGTCACCAGCCACGCGCTCGTCGCCGGCGGCGACCTGACCAACAACGGCACGCTCGACTTCAGCACCAACGGCGACACCGCGGGCGCGGGCATCACCTTCACCGGGGCAGCCGGCAACACCTTCGGCGGCACCGGCGCCACCACCGATATCCGCGCCCTCACCATCAACAAGGGCACGGCCTACACCAGCGTCCTGGAGCTCAACCCCGCGAACTTCACCGTGCGCGGCGTGACCACCGACGTGGCCGGCTTCCTCACCCTGACCAACGGCACGCTGCAGATCGCCGGAACGTTCGCCATGACCAACCGGGTCTTCCCGTCGGCCACCTACGCCATCCCGGCCACCGCCGGCATCTGGCTCAACAACCCGAACTTCACCGTGGCCGGGCAGGCCGGCGGCAGCACATCGGCCAACAACGGCCTGCTGCGCCTGACCCAGGGCACCTACAACGTCGGCGTTGGGGCCGGCGACGGCATCGGCGGCGGGGCCGGCGCGGTCTTCACTATCGAAGGCGGCACGCTGAACGCCACCGGGCGCGTCTCGCCGCAGGGCGCCACCACCTACACGCAGAGCGGCGGCACGGTCAACGTCGCCACCGTGGGCAACAGCCTGTCCAACTACGGCGCATTCGAGCTGTTCAGCTCCGGCTCCTTCTTCCAGATGAGCGGCGGCACGATCAACCTGGTCAAGCCCAGCACGGGCGCCACCAAGGTAGACTATCGGGTGAACAGTGCCACCGCCAACACGAGCATCACCGGCGGCCAGGTCGTCGCCGGCGCGGCGGGCGCTCCGGCGGGCAGCATCTACAATGTCGTCGGCCAGATGCCGAGCACGACGGTTAACGCCGGCATGACCATGCGCGTGAACAACGGGGTCGTTTTCATGCGCGGTACCAGTGTCACCAACAACGGGGTCATCGACTTCACCGGCGCCTCGGCCCGCTATGACTTCGGCTCGCTGAGCGGCCCGATGACCTACAGCGGCAGCGGCACCCTCGGCACGGCGGCGGCGCCCTTCGGCGGCGTCGGCATCAGCGCCAACAGCCTCTTCCTGGTGACGCTCAACGCGCCCATCGTCTGCTTCCGCGTCAACCTGTTCCAGGGCGGCTTCGTCAACAGCAACCAGATCACGCTGGGCAACGGCGGCACGTCCACCACCGTCGTCCAGATCGGCTCGACCGGCCTGACCACGCCCGGCGGCAGCTTCGACGTCAGCCCGGTGCATAGTCAGGGCACAGGCGGCGAGATCGTGCTCTACGCCTACGAGACCGCGCCGCGCACCACGGGCGTCGAGATCAACCCGACGCGCATCCTGGCCAGCATCAACGTGGTCGACAACCCCAACGGCGTCACCCTCGACGACAATCTGATGCTCAACAGCACGGCCGCCGCGCTGGTGCTGACCAGCGGCCGGCTCATCACCGGCCCCTACATGCTCTACCTGGCGTCGGGTAGCGCCACCGTAACCCGCACCGCCGGCTGGGTGGACGGCAACCTGGGCAAGCACTTCGCGGCCGCCGCCAATAAGACCTTCGAGGTCGGCACGGCCAACGGCTACTCGCCCGTGGCCTTCAACGCTACCGCCGGCACGTTCCCCGCCGACGTAACCGTCCGGGCGGTCGAGGGCACCATGCCCGGCCTGGTCGACGCCGGCCGGTCGCTCCAGCGCTACTGGGCGATCACCGCCGCCGATCTCACCGCCGATCTGACGTTCAATTACCTCGATCCGACCGACATCCCGGCCACGGCGGATGAAACCAGTTTCGTCCTCTTCATGAACAACGGCACGCTCAGCGAACCGGGCGGCACGGTGAACCCGGCGAGCAACCAGGCCACGATCACCGGCGCGACCGGCCTCACCGCCAACTGGTCGCTGGCCGAGCCGATCGCCGCGGCGACCTTCACGCCCACGCCGACCGGGGTGCCGACCGATACGCCCACGGCCACCCACACAGCGACGCCGACCGATACGCCGGTGCCCCCGTCCCACACGCCCACGCCCACACAGACGACCGTGCCCCCGTCGCACACACCCACGCCGACGGGCACTGCCGGCGTGCCTACCAGCACGCCGACCGGCACGCCTGTAGCGGCCACGCCCACCAGCACCACCCTGGTGCCCACGAATACGCCCACCGCGACCCCCGCCGCGCCCACCAGCACGCCGGGCCTGACCCCGACCGTGGCGCCCAGCCCGACCGGCGCAGCGACCCAGACGCCGGCGACCACGCCGACAGTGCTGCCCTGCACGATCACGTTCAGCGACGTGGTGCCCGCGAACTACTTCTACGAGCCGGTGCGCTACCTGTACTGCCGGGGCGTGATCAGCGGCTACGCCGACAACACCTTCCGGCCCTACAACAACACCACGCGCGCGCAGATGGTCAAGATCGTGGTGCTGGGCTTCGGCATCCCCGACCAGGTCCCCAGCGGCGAGGCCCATACCTTCGCCGACGTGCTGCCCGCGCACCCGTTCTACCGCTACATCGAGACGGCGGCCGCCCGCGGCATCGTCAGCGGCTACAACTGCGGGCCAGGCGGCCCCGGTCCCTGCGACGATCAGAACCGGCCCTACTTTGCGCCCAACAACCCCGTCACCCGCGGGCAGCTTTCGAAGATCGACGCGGTGGCGGCGGGCTGGCCGCTGCTCAATCCGCCGTCGGCCACCTTCAGCGACGTGCCGCGCGAGAGCCCCTTCTACACCTACATCGAAACGGCCGTCTGCCGCGGGGTGGTCAGCGGCTATGACGGTCACACGTTCCGCCCGGCCAACAACGCGACCCGCGGGCAGATCAGCAAGATCGTCTACCTGTCGATCACGGCGGGGCCGGGTACCTGCGGCGCCGCGCGCAACCCGTAAGCTTCGGGCCGGGGCCTCGTAACTGAGGCGCCGCCCCCACGCCGCCATCCAGGGATCGCCCTTGCCGGGGTCCCTGGATGGTTTTTTGTCTTTCGCGCCCGACCAGCCTAACCCCCGACTCCCTTCCCGGCGCGGGAAAGGGGAGACCCACGGAACGGCAATCTCCCCTCTCCACGGCAGGAAGGGGGAGATCCACGGAACAGCAATCTCCCCTCGCCGTGGCGGAGAGGGGCCGGGGGTGAGGTTGGCCGCCCGCCGGGATGTTGAAACAGGGCGCGCTTTGTGCTACGCTCTGGGCCACGACCACTCACCCTTCGGGCGGCCCCCGGCGGGACCCACCCGCCCCGCGCTGCCGCCCGGCCAGTACGAAAGGCACCGCACCATGAGCATGACCTCGCCGGCGGCAGGGTCGCCGCCCGCGCTCGTCACCGATCCCGGCCGCTGGCCCGCGCACGACGACCTGTTGCGCTATCGCCCGGATTTCCCGATCTTCGAGAAGGTGAACTATCTCAATTCCTGTTCGCTGGGCGCGCTGTCGGTGCGCGCCATGGCCGGCGTCAACGAGTACCTGACGCTGTGGGGCAGCATGGGCGCGTCGGCCTGGTACGAGATCTGGCTGGGCCGGCTGGCCGCGCTGCGGACCAACCTGGGCGCGCTGATCAACGCGAGCGCCGACGAGATCGCCATCGGCCCGTCGATCTCCGGCGCCGTGTCGGTCATCGCCTCGTGCCTGGACTACAGCAAGCGCAACAAGGTGGTCATGGCCGACCTCGACTTCCCGACGCTGGGCCACCAGTGGCTCGCCAAGCGCAAGCAGGGCGTGGAGGTGGAGTTTGTGCCCTCGCGCAACCGCGTGAGCGTGGACCTGGAAGCGTTTGAGCGCGCCGTGGACGAGCGCACGGCCCTGGTCGCCACCTCGCACGTCTTTTTCACCAGCGGCTTCGTGCAGGACATCAAGGCCATCGCCGAGATCGCCCACCGCAAGGGTGCGCTGGTGTTGATCGACGCCTACCAGGCCACCGGCCAGATCCCGACCGATGTCAAGGTCGCCGATGTTGATTTCCTGCTGTCGGGCGGGCTCAAGTGGCTGCTGGGCGGCACGGGCATCGTCTTCACCTACGCCCGGCGCGAGTTGATCCCGCAACTGGAGCCGACCATCCCCGGCTGGTTCGCCGTCAACAACCAGTTCGGCTTCGACATCCACGCGCTGGAATACCGGCCCGACGCCGGGCGGCTGGAGCAAGGCACGCCCTCGATCTCCGCCGTCTACGCGCTGCTCGGCGGCCTCTCCTATGTGCAGGAGATCGGGCCGCCCGCGCTGCGCGAACGCACCCAGCACCTCAGCGAAGACCTGATCGCCCGCGCGCTGGCCGCCGGGTTCATGCCCCGCGTGGCCGAGGATCCGGCCCAGCGCTCGGGCATCGTGCTGCTCAACATGGACAACCCGCGCCCGGTGGTCGCCGCCCTGGCCCAGGCGGGCACCATCGTGGACATGCGCCCCGGCGCCGTCCGCGTCTCGCCCTACTTCTACAACACCATCGCCGAAAACCAGGTGGTCATCGACGCCATGGTGCAGATCCGCGACCAGGCGGCAGGGTAGCCCGACCCATGACCACCGGCACATCGAACTCCTGCCTGGCCTGCGCCATCGTGACCGGGGCCAGCATCCCGCCCGGCGGCGCCATCGCCGAAACGCCGTTTTTCCATGCCCACCAGGACGTGGCGTACCCGGTGCCCGGCTTCGTCATTGTCGCGGCCCGGCGCCACATTCAGGGGCTGGACGAGCTAACCAGCGCCGAAGCCCACGACCTGATCGATCTAATGCGGCGCATCCGGCAGGCGCAGCGCGCGGTGCTTGGCCGCGACCATGTCTACTATTTCTACAATGAGGACACGACGCATCACCTGCACGTCTGGATGATCCCGCGCTATCCCTGGATGCAGGAGTTTGGCCGATCCATCGAGTCGGTGCGCCCGGCCCTGCGCCACGCCCAACAGCACCATACCACGCCCGCGCACGAGGCCGCTGTCGCACGCGCCGCCGAGCAATTGCGGGCTGCCCTGCAATCCTGATGCCGTGGCGCCGCGGGCCGGTTTGAAACCAGCCCCTATACCGGCAGGTGCGGCAGCGAGCCGGTTTGAAACCGGCCCCTACAGCGCACAACAAAAAGGGTCCCCGACCCAAACGGATCGGGGACCCTTTTTACTTACTGCCGAACTTACTCAGCCCCAAGCCAAGCCACTGACTACTCGAACGTCTTTAAACACTCAGCACTCAGCACTCAGCACTCAGGACTTAGTAATCCATGCCGCCGGGCATGCCGCCGCCGGCCGGCATCGCGGGCTTCTCTTCCGGAATGTCGGTGATCAGGGCCTCGGTGGTCAGGATCATGCCGGCAATCGAGGCCGCATTCTCCACCGCCGAGCGGGTCACCTTGGCCGGATCGATGATGCCCTGGGCCACCATGTCGCCATACTGGCCGGTCAGCACGTTGTAGCCGACGGAGGTGTTGTTCTCATCGGTGGCCTTGCGGCGCACCGACTCGACCACGACCGCGCCGTCCTGGCCCGCGTTGAGGGCGATCTGGCGCATCGGCTCTTCGAGCGCGCGACGGAGAATGAAGACGCCGGTGGCGACATCGCCGTCGGTCTTGAGGTCATCCAGGGCGGGCAGGGCGTTCAGCAGCGCGACACCGCCGCCGGGCACGATGCCCTCTTCCACCGCGGCGCGGGTGGCGCTCAGGGCGTCCTCGACGCGGTGCTTCTTCTCCTTCAGCTCGGTCTCGGTTGCGGCGCCGACTTTGATGACGGCCACGCCACCGGCCAGCTTCGCCAGGCGCTCCTGCAGCTTCTCGCGGTCATAGTCGCTGGTGGTCTGCTCGATCAGGGTCTTGATCTGGTCGACGCGGGCGCGGATCGCGGCCTCGTCGCCCTTGCCCTCGATGATCGTCGTCTCGTCCTTGGTCACGACGACGCGGCGGGCGCGGCCCAGGTCCTTGACGGTGGTGCTGTCGAGCTTGCGGCCGATGTCCTCGCTGATGACCTGGCCGCCGGTCAGGATGGCGATGTCCTGCAGCATCTCCTTGCGGCGATCGCCGAAGCCGGGGGCCTTCACGCCGACGACATTGAGCACGCCGCGCAGCCGGTTCACCACCAGGGTGGCAAGGGCCTCACCGTCAATGTCCTCGGCGATGATCAGCAGGTTCTTGCTGATCTGGAGGAACTTCTCCAGCACGGGCAGCAGGTCGCTGAGCGCGGAGATCTTCTTGTCGGTGATCAGGATGTAGGGGTCATCCAGCACGGCCTCCATGCGGTCCGCGTTGGTGACGAAATAGGAGCTGATGTACCCGCGGTCGAGCTGCATGCCCTCGGTATACTCGGTCTCGAACTTGAGGCCGCGGCTCTCCTCGACGGTGATGACGCCGTCCTTGCCGACCTTCTCCATGACCTCGGCGATCAGGCGGCCGATCTCGGGATCGGCGGCGGAGATGGTGGCGACGCTGGCGATCTCTTCCTGGGAGTTGACCGGCTTGGCGTTGGCGCGGATGCGCTCGACGAGGGCGTTCACACCCTGGTCGATACCGCGCTTGAGCAGCATGGGGTTGGCACCGGCGGCCACGTTGCGCAGCCCCTCGTTGACGATCGCCTGGGCGAGCACGGTCGCCGTGGTGGTGCCGTCACCGGCGATGTCGTTGGTCTTGGTGGCGGCTTCCTTGAGGAGCTGGGCGCCCATGTTCTCGAAGGGGTCCTTTAGCTCGATTTCCTTGGCGACGGTCACGCCGTCATGGGTCACGGTCGGCGCGCCATACTTGCGGTCGAGGGCCACGTTGCGCCCCTTGGGGCCGAGGGTGGTCTTGACCGCGTTGGCGATCGTGTCCACGCCGCGCTTCAGCGAGCGCCGGGCTTCCTCATTGAATTCGATCTGCTTAGCCATAAAACCTCAATCCTCCTGATGAAACTGAGTCTAATACAAGATTAGCTGATAACAGCCAGAATATCGCTCTCGCGCAGGATCAGCAGATCCTCGCCGTCCAGCTTGAACTCGGTCCCGGCATACTTCGCGAAGAGCACGCGATCGCCTTCCTTGAGTTCCATCTTCGAGCGCTCGCCGTTATCGAGGATGCGGCCCGGACCGACGGCCTCGACGCGGCCCTCCTGGGGCTTCTCCTTGGCCGTATCCGGCAGATAAATACCGCTCTTGGTCACTTCTTCGCGCTCCAGCGCCTTGACCACCACGCGATCACCCAACGGTTTCAGGTTTCCCATACAACGAACCTCCTTGCATCCACCGGCTCTGGTGGAATCGTGTTAATAAGCCGCACGCGGCGCACAGTTCCCCGGCGCACGCTACTTTCGACGGGATTAGCACTCTCGGCGTCTGAGTGCTAACCCCAATATACAGCAAAACGCCGCCGATTGCAAGGGTTTGGGGGCCAATTTTAGCACTCAGTTTGTTAGAGTGCTAATAGAATTTTGGCCGGCGGCGGTGGTCACGTCCGGCATCCAGGCGCGGCGGCAGGACGGACACGCCGGTCCGTCCCTACGGCGGGTGGTGACATCCCGGTACATCGGCAGGGCGGGGCAACGACCATGCCGGTGCAAATTCCCGCGGTTGCAGGCGGGGCACCTTTCGGGTATGATAAGATGTTTAGTCGATTTTAGCGAGAGGATGTGTGCCGGCGATGGCGCGTTCCACAGTGAAACCAGGGACCGAGGATACTGAGACGGCGCCGCCGGGGGTGGCGGAGGACGCCATCCTTACCGAGCCGGATGGCGGGCCGCTCGCCTCGGCGGGGCGGCAGCGCCCCTGGCCGCTGCTGCTGCTCAAGACGATGCGGCCCAAGCAGTGGACCAAGAACGGCTTCGTGCTGGCCGCCATCGTCTTCGCCTTCCGCTTCCGCGACCCCCAGGCCCTCGCGCTGACGGCCGCCGCCTTCGTCCTCTTCTGCCTGCTGTCGAGCGCCGTCTACATCATGAACGACCTGGCCGACCGCGAGGCCGACCGCAAGCACCCGCGCAAGCGCTACCGGCCGCTCGCGTCCGGCGAGTTGAATCCCAGCATCGCCACCGCCGCCTGCGTGGTCATCCTGGTGGGCACGCTGGGCGTGGCATTCGCCATCAACTGGATGTTCGGCGCAATCTGCGTGCTCTATTTCGCCACCCAGGTCGGCTATTCGTTCTGGCTCAAGCATGTCGTCATCGTGGACGTGCTGCTGCTGGCCTCGGGCTTCGTGCTGCGGGCCATGGCGGGCGCCCTGGTCATCGACGTGCCCATCTCGCCCTGGCTCTACGTCTGCGTGACGCTGCTCGGCCTGTTCATCGGCTGCAGCAAGCGCCGCCACGAGTTGATCCTGTTGAGCGAAGGGGCGGGCAGCCACCGCCGCATCCTGCAAGAGTACTCGCCGGTGCTGCTCGACCAGATGATCACCGTCGTCACGTCCAGCACGGTCATGGCCTATGCCATGTATACCTTCACCGCGAAGAACCTGCCCGAGAACCATCTGATGATGGTGACGATCCCCTTCGTCCTCTACGGCATCTTCCGCTACCAGTACCTGATCTACCAGAAGAACGAGGGCGGCGCGCCCGACGAACTCCTGCTGCGCGACCGGCCGCTGCTGGTCTGCGTCATCCTCTGGGGCCTCACCGCCGTGGCCGTGCTGACCCTGGCGCGCATCTACAACCTGCCCCTGCAGTAGCCGGCGCCCTGGCACCGCAATTGCTCGTGGGCCGCCATGGACTTACCACCCGCCGCCCCGGCAGCAAGCAACCCGGCCCGGCGCGTCTGGATCGGCTGCTCCGGCTACGCCTACAAACACTGGCGCGGGCCGTTCTACCCGCCGGACCTGCCCACCACGCGCTGGCTGGCGCACTATGTCCAGTTCTTCCCCACCGTCGAGCTAAACAACACCCACTACACCCTGCCCGGTCCGGCGACGTTCGAGTCCTGGCGCGACAAATCGCCGCAGGGCTTCGTCTTCGCGGTGAAGGCCAGCCGCTTCATCACGCACATGAAGAAGCTCAAGGACCCGCAGGAGCCGCTGGCGCGCCTGTTCGAGCGGGCGCGGTTGCTCGGCCCCAAGCTCGGGCCGATCCTGTACCAACTGCCGCCGCGCTGGCATTTCGACGCCGAGCGCTTCGCCGCGTTCCTGGCCGAGCTGCCCTCGGACCTGCAGCACGCCGTCGAGATCCGCGATCCGAGCTGGCTGAATGACACGTTTTTTGCCGCGCTGGAGCGGGCGGGCGTCGCCTTCTGCATCGCCAGCCTGCCGCAGTACGAGAGCCCCGTGGTCGCCACCGCGCCGTTCGTCTACATCCGCTTTCACGGCAGCCGCACAATGTATTACTATGACTACCTGGCCGACGAGCTACGCTATTGGCGCGACCGCATCCTGGGCTTTGTCGCCAC
Source organism: Chloroflexia bacterium (assembly GCA_035693165.1). Lineage (GTDB taxonomy): Bacteria > Chloroflexota > Chloroflexia > QHBQ01 > JAICKM01 > JAICKM01. Next base: position 24,359 of record DASSGZ010000144.1, read on the forward strand.
GGGGCACACGGTCTATTGCTATTTCAACAACGACCCGGAAGGCTGGGCCGTCCGCAACGCGCTGGAACTGACGCAGTTGGTCAACGCCGAAACGCACGTCGCTTGAACATGAGCAGCCCGGCACCCAGCGTCCGTCATTCTGAGCGCAGCGAAGAATCTCCGTCTCGTAACCCAACAGACGAGACTCTTCGCTCCGCTCAGAGTGACAAATTAATGAGTTTGCTTTGCTTATGTCAAGTTTGGTATAATAATTGGTAAACGAAACTTTAGCAGCCAGGGAGCAACGTTATAAAAACCATGGCGAATAACAACGACGCGGCCCCCGCCGCCCCCCCGCTGGACCTGGAGGCCCGGCGGCAGAAGATGGTCATGCAGCAGTTGGCCGAGCGCGGCATCCACGACACCCGCGTGCTGGATGCGATGGGCTGGTTGCCGCGCGAGCGCTTCCTGCCGGCGGATGTCCGCCACCTGGTCTATGAGGATTGCGCGCTGCCCATCGCCGAGAACCAGACGATCTCGCAGCCGTACATGGTCGGGATCATGACCGAGGCGCTGCGCCTAAGAGGCGCCGAGCGCGTGCTGGAGATCGGCACGGGGTCGGGCTATCAGGCCGCGATCCTGGGTATGCTGGGCGGAGAGGTGATCTCCGTCGAGCGCCATCCGTTCCTGGCCGAGCGGGCCATCGTTGTACTAAAAGAACTGGGGTTTCGTAATATAGATGTGGTGATCGGCGACGGCTCGCGCGGCTGGCCGGGCGCGGCGCCCTACGACGCGATTATCGTGACCGCGGGCGCCCCGGCGATCCCCGACCACCTGGTGCGCCAGTTGGCCCCGGAGGGCCGGCTGGTGATCCCGGTCGGCGACGCCAAGCAGCAAATGCTGATGCGGATTACAAACCGCGCCGGCCACATCCAACGTGAAGAAATTATGCCGTGCGTCTTTGTCCCGCTCATCGGAGCCTACGGATGGAGCGCACCCGATTAAGTACCCTGTCACCGGGGCCCTGTCATTCTGAGCGCAGCGACGAATCGTCTTCGCGACAAGACGAGACTCTGAGCGCAGCCAAGAGTGACAAGTGGCCTGGGGGCAGACGACTAAGTAGTGATACTAAGGACAGACACCATGCGTTATTATCGCGTACGCACCGGCTATGCGCAGTTGGAGCCGGGTGAGGGCTTTGCCGGCGATCAGGATCTGGCGAACGACAGCGACATCTGGCCCGCGAGTTCGGGCCAGCCCTTCGTGCTGGTCACGCGCAAACCCTGGCGCCCCCCGACCGATATCTATGAGACCGCCGCCGATGTGGTCGTCAAGATGGAAGTGGCGGGCATGAACGAGGAGAGCCTGGAGATCACGTTGCAGGACGACCTGCTCGCGATCCGCGGGCGCCGCAGCGACGAAACCGGGCGCCGCAAAATCGGCTACCACCACATGGGTATTACCTATGGGGAGTTTGCGTCCGAGATCAAGCTGCCCGGCCCCATCGATCAGGATCGCGTGCATGCCGAGTACACCGCCGGGTTCCTGATCGTGACGCTACCGAAAGCCGCGCCGCGACCCACCGGCAGCATTCGCATCGCCATTACCGAGTAGATTGTAGTGAGCCACCGGCTCGTTAGCTAGTTGAGACAGCACCAATGAGTGATAAAGACGAAACGCGCCCCGACGAACTCGCCGCGGCGCAGACAAATGAAGAACCGGTCGAGGTCCCGGCCCCGGCGGAGGCGGCTCCAGCGCTCGTGAACGAGGTCGAAGTCGTCACGGCGGAAGACAGCCCGATCGCGGGCAAGGTCGACGACCTCGAAATCCCCAGCATCCTGCCCATCGTGCCGCTCAAGGACACGGTGATCTATCCGTTCGTGGGCGCGCCGCTGGCCGTGGGCCAGGAGCGCACGCTGAAGCTCATGGACGATGCCGTGGTCGGCAACCGCCTGGTCGGGTTCGTGGCCTCGAAAGACTCGTCCATCGACAACCCCGGCCCCGACGAAGCCTACCGGGTGGGCGTGGTCGGCGCGATCATGCGCATGATGCGCCTGCCCAACGGCACCATGCAACTGGCCGTGCAGGGGCTGGAACGGATCAAAATCGAAGAGTATACCCAGACCACGCCCTATCTCAAGGCGCGCATCCGCCTGGCCCCCGACACGGTCGAGACCGGGATGGAAATCGACGCCATGGCACGCAACCTGAAGAGCCTCTTTGGCCGGTTGGTGGATCTCATGCCCCACCTGCCCGAAGAACTGGCGACCGTCGTGCTTAACATCGACAACCCGCGCCAGTTGGTCTACCTGGTGGCGTCGGCCCTGCGCATGGACCTGGATCTGCGCCAGGCGATCATCGAGACCGACTCGGTGCGCAGCAAGCTGGAGAAGCTGACCGCTTTCCTGAACCGGGAACTCGAAGTGCTGGAACTGGGCAAGCGGTTGCAGAACCAGGTGCAGGGCGAAGTCGAGAAGACGCAGCGCGAATACCTGCTGCGCGAGCAGTTGAAGGCGATCCAGAAGGAACTCGGCGAGGCCAACGAGCAGGAGGCCGAGGTCGAGGAACTGCGCGCCAAGATCGACGCCGCCAACATGCCGGAAGAGGCCGAGCGCGAGGCCCGGCGCGAACTGGAGCGCCTGGAGCGCCTGCCCGCCGCGGCCGCCGAGTACGGCGTCATCAAGACCTACCTCGACTGGCTGGTGTCGATGCCCTGGAACGTCTATACGGAGAAGGAAATCGACATCAGGCGGACGCAGGAGATCCTGGACGAGGACCATTACGACCTGGTGAAGATCAAGGAGCGCATCCTCGAATACCTGGCCGTGCGCAAGCTGAAGGAACAGCGCCAGGGCCGCAACGAAGGCGTGCCGGGGCGCGAGCCGATCCTCTGCTTCGTGGGGCCGCCCGGCGTGGGCAAGACCAGCCTCGCCCAGTCGATCGCCCGCGCGTTGGGCCGCCCGTTCACGCGCATGTCGCTGGGCGGCGTGCATGACGAGGCCGAGATCCGCGGCCACCGGCGCACGTATATCGGCGCCATGCCGGGGCGCATCGTGCAGGCGATTCGACGCGCGGAGGCCGCCGACCCGGTGTTCGTGCTCGACGAGGTGGATAAGCTGGGCGCCGACTTCCGCGGCGACCCGTCGTCGGCGCTGCTCGAAGTCCTCGACCCGGAACAGAATCGCGACTTCCGCGATCACTACCTGGACGTGCCGTTCGACCTGTCGCACGTGATGTTCATCGCGACGGCCAACCAGCTCGACCCGATCCCGCCCGCGCTGCGCGACCGCATGGAGGTGCTGGATCTTTCGGGTTATACCGAGGAAGAGAAGCTGCATATCGCCCGCCGGTTCCTGATTCCGAAGCAGATGAAGGCCCATGCGCTGAACGAGCAGGACCTGACCTGGACGGATGACGCGATCCGGACCATCATCAGCGACTTCACGCGCGAGGCCGGCGTGCGCAACCTGGAGCGCGAGATCGCGGCGGTGAGCCGCAAGATCGCCCGCGAGGTGGCGATGCGCACCGACGGCGGCACACATGAGGCGCCGCCGGTCGAGATCACCCGCGAGAAGGTGCATGAGACCCTGGGCCGCGCTCGCTTCCACGCCGAAGTGGCCGAGCGGGTGGAGCAGCCGGGCGTGGCCACGGGCCTGGTCTGGACGCCCGTGGGCGGCGACATCATCTTCATCGAGGCCACGCGCATGCCCGGCGCCAAGATGCTGACCCTGACCGGCCAGTTGGGCGACGTGATGCGCGAGTCGGCGCAGGCGGCCATGAGCTGGGTGCGCTCGCGGGCCGGCGCGCTGGGGATCCCGGAGGACTTCTTCAGTCACTCCGATATCCACCTGCACGTCCCGGCGGGCGCCATCCCCAAGGACGGACCGTCGGCGGGCATCACCATGGCGACGGCGCTCGCGTCGTTGCTGACTGGGCGCTCGGTGAAGGATGATGTGGCGATGACCGGCGAGATCACCCTGCGCGGGCGGGTCTTGCCCGTGGGCGGCATCAAGGAGAAGCTGCTGGGCGCCCACCGCGCCGGGATCAAGACCGTGATCCTCTCGCACCGCAACGAGGCCGACCTGGACGACCTGCCGGAGGAGTTGCGCAAAGAGATGACCTTCGAGCTGGTCGAGACGATGGACCAGGTGCTGGAACACGCCCTGGTCCCGCCCAGCGCGGGCAGCAAGGCCGCGCAGGAGGAAATCAAACAGGACATCGCGCGCCGACCGGACAGCGAAGACAACGCCGACCGGCCCATGCGCATCGAGATCATCTCGGACGGGACTGCGGAGGAAGAAGCTCCCACCCCCGCCGAACCGGCCTGGAAAAGCCGGGCCTGATCCTGGCAGCAAGCTGACCCAGCGGGCGCCGCGATTCGTCGTGGCGCCCGCTTTGCTTTGCGCGGATGGCGCCGCGCCGGGATTGCCGGAAGGTCACACGGACCCGCTATCCGCCCCTATAGCAATATGGCCGAATATATCGTATACTAGCGGCAGTACCCTCTCGGATTACGATTTATTGCCGTAGATGCCGTCCGGGCTCTCCCGCCGGACTACCCATGAGATAGAATGCCGGAGCCTGTGAGTAAAGCAGAGTATGAAACCCTGGCCGCGTTTCGCTACGCGCTGCGCCAGTTTCTCCGTTTCAGCGAAGAGGCGGCCCAGGCCGTGGGGCTGACGCCGCAGCAGTATCAGGCCATGCTGGCGATCAAGGGCTTCCCCGGCCGCGACCGGGTCTTGATCGGGGAGCTGGCCGAGCGACTGCAAATCCGCCACCACAGCGCCGTGGGCCTGGTGGACCGGCTGGTCGCGCAGGGGCTGGTCGTGCGCGAGCCCGCGCAGACGGATCGCCGGCAGGTCTATGTGGCGATCACCGAGCATGGGGCCGAGGTGCTGGGCCGGCTGGCCGCGGTCCACCGGGACGAGTTGCGCCACAGCGGCCCGCAGATCAACCTGCTGTTACAGGGGCTGCAAGAAGGCACCGCGGCCCGGCTCGCCGCCCAACCCACTGCGCGGGACACGCCAGGCGCCCGCCCGGACTAGGCACCAGCCCCCGGCACGCTACGCAGCCGTGCGCGGAAAGCGACAACAAACGCCGCCCCCAGATGAGGGCGGCGTTTTGTATTCGGTGCCCCGCCGCATCGCAGGCGGCAAGCGCGCGTGCCCGGCTAGTGGACGGTGCCCGCGCTCTGATCGCCGGGCGGCATGCGGCCCGCCGCCGAGTCGGGATAGCCGCTCGGCTCGTCGGTGGTGGGCATGTCGCCGCCGGTCCACTCGCGGCCCTGCGCCGATTGCCACGCCTGCACCGGGATCAGCGTCAGCGCTTCATCCGCCGAATGGAACGCCCTGTCCGACGGCAGATACTGGCCGAACACACCTCGCACCTGCTCGTCGTCGCCCAGCGCATCCATCAACTGTGCTTTGGTGACGCCGGCCTGCCAATCCAGGCCCGCGCCGCTGAGATCCACCCCGCTCGGGCGCGTGGGAGCCGGCGCCGGGGCACCCTGGCCGCCGTTCGCGCCGCCATCCGTGGCCGCGGCGGAACCGCCGGTGGCGGCCTGGTTGTCGCCGCGCACCTGGTCGGCGTCCTGACCGAGCGCGGCCACGTTGTTGCCCGTATTCGCCAGGCCCGCGCCGCCCGCCTGCGTCCCGGCACTGCCCGCGCCGGTCCCGGTCGCGGGCTCGCCATGGTCCGCCTGCGCCGTCGCGCTCACCGGGGTCGGCGCCGCGGTCGCGCCGTTCGGGCCGCCGTATTCCAGGTCGCTCTCCTGCGGCTCGTACTCTTCATAATCGAGCAGGTCGGCATCGTCTTCCGTGGCGCCGGAGGCGATGTTATAGGCGTCGTACAGGCTGTAGAGATAGATCGCCAGCCACACCAGGGCCAGCGGGTTCAAGCGGTCGGGCAGCGCCTTGATCGGGCGGCGGCCAAAGGTCAGCAACTTGAGCATGGTGCCCTTCACGCCCCCCAGGACGCTGAAGATGGTCCCGACCACAAAGAGGACCAGGCCCTTCGTCGTCCGGCCACTCGCCATCTGGCCGGTGCCCTCCCAGAGCGCGGATAAGAGCACTACGCGGGTATCGAACGGCTCATCCATGAGCATCCTCCATTCATGAGTTCACGGCGCGGGTTGATACGGCAGAGCGCGCCAGGTCGCGCGCGTTCGTGCTTGCGAGAGCAGATTTTGTGCCATCTGCGCGCCGGGGCCGCCGCGGCGCCGCCACCAAACCGCGGCCCGCAATGTGCTAACGCTTTTCTGCCGAAGGACATCCCGGTGAGGGACTAACCTCTCCCCCGTCCCCTCCCCGCCACGGGGAGGGGAGTCCGATTGCCCCTTCCCGCGCCGGGAAGGGGGCAGGGGGTTAGGCCGGCTGTCCATTCTTGCGGCGGCCTGGTAAACGTGCTACAATCAGCCGGGCGCGGGCCGGGGGTGGCCGCGCTCGCGTAACAAACCGACCTGCTGAAGCGCCGGCCGCTGAAGGCGAGCCGGCAATAGACGACATAAAGGACCGGGAGGCCCATGAATCGAGAGTACCACAAGTGGTACAGCCCCCATCTGGGGCGGGAGATGGAGTTCCTGCTGTTCGGGCACGCGGGGCGGCCAATGATTGTCTTTCCCACGACGCAGGGCCGCTTTTACCAGTTTGAAGATTTTCTGATGATCGAGACCCTGCGCTGGCGGCTGGACGGCGGCGAGATTCAGGTGCTGTGCGTGGACAGTATCGACAACGAGTCCTGGTACAACCGCGGCATCTCGGCGTACGACCGGGCCATGCGCCACAACGCGTATGAGGCCTACATCATCCACGAACTGCTGCCCTGGTTCGCCGACCGCAACTGGGGTGTGCGCGACAATCTGGTGGCGACCGGGGCGTCCTTCGGCGCGTACCATGCCGTGAATTTCAGCTTCCGGCATCCCGATCTGGTCCGCAAAGTCGTCGGCATGAGCGGCGCCTATAGCCTCAAGTTCCTGATCCACGGCGATTGGAACCAGGAGTTGTATTTCAACTCGCCGCTGGACTATGTGAGCAATCTGCACGACGATTGGTTCCTGTCGCGCATGCGCGCCCAGGAGATCATCCTTGCTACCGCGTGGGACGACATCTGCCTGGACGCGACGCGGGCCATGTCGCAGGTGCTCTGGGACAAGGCGGTACCGAACACGCTCGACATCTGGAACGGCTGGCATGACTGGCCGCTGTGGCGAGACATGGCCGTGAAGTTCCTGTATTGAGATAGAGAGACGCCGCAGCGCGAACGGCCTGCGGGCGCGGTCCCCCGCCGGGCGGGCGGCGCAAGTTAGCACGCAGCACACAGGAGGGTGCATCGATGGCAAGCAAACCGATGAAGATTGGCCTGCTGGTGGGGCGCGAGAACACCTTCCCCGGCGCCTTTATCACCCGCGTCAACGACCTGGGCCGCGAGCACAACATCACCGCCGAACTGGTCAAGCTCGGCGGCACGCGCATGGACGATCCCAACCCCTACCGGGTGATCGTCGACCGCATCTCGCACGAGATCCCGTATTACCGGGCCTATCTGAAGCAGGCCGTGCTCGAAGGCACCATCGTCATCAACAATCCCTTCTGGTGGTCGGCTGACGACAAGTTCTTCGAGTGCGCGCTGGCGACTAAGCTGGGCGTGGCTGTGCCGAAAACCGTGGTGCTGCCGCAGAAAAGCTATGTCGAGGGCGTGGTCACGGAGTCGCTGCGCAACCTGGTCTACCCGATCCCGTGGCAGGACCTGGTGGACTATGTCGGGCTGCCCGCCTTCCTCAAGCCCTTCATCGGCGGCGGCTGGAAAAACGTCTACAAGATCCACTCGGTCGAGGAGCTGATCTGGGCCTTCGACCAGACGGGCCAGTTGGGCATGATCTTGCAGGAAGGCATCACCTGGGACCAGTATGTGCGCTGCTACTGCCTCGGCCAGACCAATATCATGCCGATTCGGTATGAGCCCGACAACCCCTTCCACAAGCGTTACGTCCACGACCCGAACTTCCTCAACAGCGAACTGGCCGCCCGCGTGGTGCGGGACGCGCAGATCTTGAACGTCGCGCTCGGCTTCGACATGAATACATGCGAATTCGCGATCCGCGACGGCGTGCCCTACGCCATCGACTTCCTGAACGTCGCGCCCGACATGGACTACCACAGCGTCGGCCCGCACTACTTCGAGTGGGTCGTCGAGAACATGGCCCGCCTGGTCATCGAGCGCGCGCTGAGCGACTACACCCCCGGCACCGAGTATCGCTGGGATGCCCTGCTCAACTCGACGCCCGCGCCCGCCGGCCTGCCCGGCAGCAACGTAGGCCCCACCCGCGTCAAGAATGTGGCCCACGACCTGATCGACCCCGCCGATATTCCCTGGGCCTGGAACGGCTTCCAGATTCCGGGCGGCACCGCGAAAGCGTCCGGCGACGGCCATGGGGCAGGCACGCCCGAACCCGCGTCGGGCACCGACGGCGTGCCGGAGCAGCAGGCCGGCCACGCCCAGGCCACGCCCCCGGCCCCCACCCAGGAGCAAACCCCATGAGCGGGCCGCAGAAAACCCTGGACGACTTTAACCTGGGCTCGACTGCCGAGGTCATCGCGGCCTACAACGACATGCTGGCCGCGAACCCCACGCTGGCGCAGGACTCCGCCGAGATGCTGGCCCGCCGCTCGGTCACGGACAAGCTGACCTTCGGCGGGGTGCCGTTCTTGCGCACGCTACGGCCCCGCTTCGTGACGCCGCGCCAGTACGCCTATATCCAGCAAAGCTGCAACACGCTGGCCGGGGCGATGAACCGGCTGCGGAAAGCCGTCCTGCAGGACGCCGGGTTGCGCGCCCAGCTCGACCTCACGCCGGAGGAAGAGCGCCTGGCGCTGGTGGACCCCGGCTTCGACCAGCCCTCGCCCAGCATCCGCATGGACAGCTTCTGGTCCGAGCACGCCTGGCACTTCGTCGAGTGCAACGGCGAGTCCCCCGCCGCTATCCTCTACGACGATATCGGCTCGAACCTGTTCCGCGACCTGCCCAGCGTGCAGAAGTTCCAGGAGCAATATAATATCCAGCCCATCTACAGCACCGACCGCTTCATGCAGGAGATCAACACGCAGTACGCCCAGTTCCGCGCCAACCGCGGCACGAGCGAGTTTCCGGAGCGCCCGCGCATTGCCATCGTGGACTGGGATTTCGTGCCCACCTACACCGAGTTTGAGCTGTTCCAGGAATATTTCCACAACCAGGGGCTGGAGTGCATCATCTGCACCCCCCAGGAGTGTGAGTACGACGGCGACCGGCTGCGCGCCAAAGGCATGGACATTGACCTGTTCTACAAGCGCGTGCTAACCAGCGAACTGCTCGCCCAGCCCGCCGTCGCCGAGCCGATCACGCGGGCCTACGTGGACGGGCGGGTGATGGTCATCAACGCCTTCCAGGCCAAGATCCTGCACAAGAAAATGAGCCTGGGCCTGCTGCACGACGACGCCAACTACCACCTGTTCACGCCGGAGCAGATCGAGGTCATCCAGCGCCACATTCCGTGGACGCGCAAAGTCGCCGAAGGCCAGACCAGCTACGGCGACGGGCAGATCGACCTGCTGGCATTCATCCGCGATAATCGTGACCGCCTGGTCCTGAAGCCCAACGACGAGTACGGCGGCAAGGGCGTCTATATCGGCTGGACGATGAGCCAGCAAGAATGGGAGGCGGCGCTGGCCGAGGCGTTGCGCAGTTCGTTCGTGGTGCAGGAAAAGGTGGTGCTGGACAAAGAGCCGTTCCCCTACCTGACCGACGACGGCGGCCTCGAAATCGTGCAACTGGCCGCCGACCTGGACCCCTACCTCTACGATACCGACACGCAGGGCATCCTGACGCGGCTCTCGGCCCAGGCGTTGCTGAACGTCACCGCGGGCACCGGTTCCGTGACCTGCACGATGCTCGTCGAACCGAAATAACCCTTGCATCCTGGGAGGAGGTCGAACGACCCATGGCAGACGTAAACGCGCTGTTCAGCATCGGCATCGAGGAAGAGTTCCAGATTGTCGATCCCTCGACAGGTGATCTGCGCGCGCATATCCAGGAGATGCTCACCCAGGCCGGGCGGCACACCCTGGGCGACCAGATCAAGCCCGAAATGATGCAGTCCATGGTCGAGACGGTGAGCAAGGTCTGCGCGACGGCGGGCGAGGCCCGCCAGGAGGTCATGAAGCTGCGCCGCACCATCTCCGACCTCGCCAACCGCAGCGGCCTGGCGATTGTCTCGGCGGGCACGCACCCCTTCTCGCATTGGCAAAGCCAGTTGATCACCACCAACGAGCGCTACAAGATGCTGGAGGAGGACTTGCAGGACGTGGTGCGCTCGATCCTGATCTTCGGGCTGCACGTCCACGTCGGCATCCCCGGCGAGGACCAGCGCATCGAGATCATGAACGAGGCGCGCTATTTCCTGCCCCACCTGCTGGCCCTGTCCACCTCGTCGCCGTTCTGGCTGGGGCGCTTCACCGGGTTAAAGAGCTACCGGACGGTCGTCTGGCAGCAGTTCCCGCGCACCGGCATCCCCAGCACGTTCGACTCCTGGAGCGACTACCAGAGCTTCGTGGACACGCTGGTGCAAACCAACTGCATCGATAACGCCAAGAAAATCTGGTGGGACGTGCGCCCGCACCCTTTCTACCCCACCATCGAGTTCCGCGTCTGCGACATGCCGTGCACGGTGGACGAGACGATCTGCCTGGCCGCGCTATTCCAGGCCATCGTGGTCAAGCTCTACCGGCTGCGCGAGCGCAACCTGGGCTTCCGCGTCTACAACCGCGCGCTGATCCAGGAGAACAAGTGGCGCGCGATGCGCTACGGCATCGACGGCAAGCTGATCGATTTCGGCAAGCGCGCCGAGGTGCCCATGCGCGACCTGGCGCTGGAGTTGCTGGAATTCGTGGACGACGTGGTGGACGACCTGGGCAGCCGCGACGCGGTGAACCACGTGCACCAAATCCTCGCCGACGGCTCGGGCGCCGATCGCCAGTTGAAGGTCTACCGGCAGACCGGCGACATGCGGCGGGTGGTGGAGTTTTTGATCCACGAAACCATGCGCGGCGTGCCCTACGCGGAGGCGCTGGGCCTGCCCGCGACCGACATGACACCGATTGCGCCGGAGACCTGACGCTGCGCGCGGCAAACCTAACCCCCTGGCCCCCTTCCCGCGGCGGGAAGGGGGAAAGGCGGCTCCCCTCCCTGCGGCGGGGAGGGGCGGGGGAGAGGTTGCTCAGCGCCCGGCCAGGGCCGCCTGCACCGCCCGCCGCAGGTCGGGCACGAACACCGGCTTGATCAGGAAGCCCGACACGCCCAACGCCTCCGCCTGCTGGCGGAGCGCCTGGGTCGGGTAGCCGGTGATCATGATCACCGGCAGCGCCGGGGCCAGGGTGCGCAGATCGTGCAGCAGGGCCAGCCCGTCGCGGCCCTCCAGGCGATAATCAATCAGGATCAGGTCGAACGGCCCCTGCTCCAGTTCCGCCAGCGCCGCCTCGGCGGAGCGCACCCCCACGATGGCACGGTTGGGCATGGTATGGGTCAGCGCGTCGTACAGTAAGGCGAAGAAATCGGCGTCGTCGTCCACGACGAGGATGCGTGATGCGGCATGTGCTTGGGTCCCGTTGTCCATGTCCCGGCTGCTCCGTTCTGGTTGATCGAGCGCGCCGCCCACCGGGGGCGGCCAGGTAGCATCCTTACCGCCAGTTTACCCTGCGGCATGAACATATTACATGGGCGGGGACAAAAATGCAACACACTGCCGGTCCAACTCCGGGCCCGCGCCTGCAAACGGCGGCGGGCCGGCTCGTCCTCGATGGTCGCCCGTGGCTGATGCGGGCTGCCGAGTTCCATTACTTCCGCATCGCACCCGACCGCTGGGCGCCGGGGTTGGCGCGGCTGGCGGCGCTCGGCTTCAACGCCGTCAGCACCTATGTGCCCTGGATCTGGCACGAACCGGCGCCGGGGCAATACGACTTCGCCGGGGCCACCGACCCCCGGCGCGATGTGTTGGGCTTCGCCCGCGCCTGCCGGGCCGCCGGGCTGCCGCTGATCCTGCGCCCCGGCCCGTTCATCTATGCCGAGTACCAGGGCTTCGGCCACCCGCGCCGGCTCGAACAGGCTATCCCCGAAGCGCTGATGCGCGGCCCGCGCGGCAAGCCGGTCCGTGGCGCGTTCTGGGCGGCCTACAGCCTGGGCCACCCGGCCTATCGGGCCGCGGTCGCCGGCTGGTATGGGGCCTTGGCGGACGCCTTCGCCGGACTCTGGAATGACCCGATCCTGGCCTGGCAACTGGATAACGAGACCGGCTTCCTGTACGCCAACGGGCTGGGCAAATGGGACTGGAACCCCGATACGGTGGCTCGGTTCCACGCCTGGCTGCGCGCCGAGTATGGTACTGTCGCCCGGCTCAACGCCGCCTGGGGCGCGCACTACCCGGACTTCGCCGCCGTGGCCCCGCCGCGTGTGCCGTTCCGCCGCGGGCTGACCCAGGATTACCAGCGCTTCCTTGAAGCCTGGATCGACGACTACCTCGCCTGGCTGCGCGCCACAGCGCGGGCTGTCGGGGTGCCGGTGCCCCTCAGCCACAACGACAGCGCCAATTTCATCCCGCCGATCAACCCGGCGCGCAAGCTCGCCGCCGGGGTGGCCGAGCTACCGGGCTACGACCTCTATGTAAAGATGACCGGCGCGCCCCCGGCGACCGACTATCCCTGGGGCAGCGCCTGCGCGTCGGCCTATTTCCGCGCCATCACGCCGCCCGCGCTGCCGTTGCTGGCCTGGGAACTGGGGGCCGGGTGGTTCGACCCGCGCGCCCGCCTCAGCGATGCGGCGCTGCTGAACAGCCTGGTGGGCGCGCTGGCCCAGGGGTTGCAGGGCTTCGCGCTCTACACGGCACACGACGCCGTCGAGGTCACGGGCCACCCCTACAACTATCAGACGGTGCTGGACGCCGCGGGGCAGCCGGGGCCGCGTTACGCGATCATGCAGCGCCTGCTGGCGTTCTTGCAAACCCACGAGGCCGCCCTGCTGGCCGCGGCGCCGCCCGGCCCGCCCCGCGACTCCGCCGGGACGCCGATCCTGGGCTTTGCCTTCCACTACGCCGATTTTCGCTTTACGCCGGAGGATTTCCTGCCGCTCATCGGCCTGCAAGACCCGGCGCGCATCCTGGCCCTGGTCATGAGCCCGTTCGGCATCTACGCGGCGCTGCTGGCCGCAGGCTACGGCCCGATCCTGCGCCTGATCAATCTGGAGACGGCCCAGCCCGCCGATCTCGCCGCCTGCACGGCCGTCGTCATGCCCAATCGCGGCGTCCTGGCCCCGGCGACGCTGCAGATGCTGGAGAGCTATGTACAGACGGGCGGCCACCTGATCACCTGCGGGCGCACGCCGCGCCGCACGCTGACCGGCGCCCGGCTGCCGTCGCGCCGCCTCTATCCGGCCCCGGTGCAGCGCACGCGCTTCCTGGGCCGGCTGCCCGCCCTGCTCTACCTGGGCTGGGAATGGCTGGTCAAGTACCAACTGTTCGAGCGGCCCCGTCTGCGCCGCCGGCACCCGACCAGTATGCATATCATCGACCTCGGCGAACCGTTGTACACCCTGTTCTATGCGCCGCAATTCGGCAGCCCCCTGCGCCGGGCGGACGGGGCCACGGTGCGCGGCGACTATCTGCGGCAAACGTACCGCCTGCCGGACGGCGTCACGCCGCAATTGTGGACGAACGGGGCCTGTGCCGGGTATACTGGCCGCAACGGCGCCGGCAGCAGCACCATGATCGGCAGTATGCCGGGCGGGAGTTACTTCACGGCGGAGTACTACCGGCTGGATGCCGCGGCCCGGCGGGGTATCCGCGCCTTCTGGCAGGAGACGCTGGCGCCGTTCGGACTGGCGCCGCCGGTGGCGCTCAGCGACGACCTGGAGATCGAAGTGACGCACCGGCCCTTCGCGGGCGGCGGGTTGCTGTTTCTCCTCAACCGCCGGCCCGAGCCGCAACGCGGCACCATCCGCTTCGGCCCCGCCGCCGGGGTCCGCAGCGCGCCGCAGGTGATCTTCGCCGGCACGACGGGGCAGGCCGTCGCCCGCGGCGCGGACACGCTCGACGTGGACCTGCCGGGCAACGAGGTGTTGATCCTGCGCTGGACCGAGCCGGGCGCTTAGTGACATGGGGCCGCGCCGCTGCCGCGCACTACCACCCGGCCCCATTGGAGGCGACGCATGGATGATGTCCACGACCTGATCGACCGGCAGACGGCCACCTGGCCCGATACGGCCTTCCGCGAGTTCACCCTCGACGAAGCCCGCACCCTGGCCGGCGCGCCGCTCACCTTCACCACGTCGGTGCTGGGCATGGAGGCGATCAGCCATGTCATCGAGGACCACGCCGCCGCGCTGGGCCGCCCGGTCGAAGTCTTCGCCTGCTTCCAGAAGCTGTCGAACGCCCTGGCCCAGCGCGCCCGCTACGAGGCGATCCTCGCCGCCGGCAGCCAGGTCTATTTTTACGGCGAACCCGACTGGCCCGCCTGGGACCACCCCAACCTGCGCGTCGTGCCCATCCGGCCCGGCCACCCGCTGGCCGATGTCTGGCTGGTGGCCCTCTGCGACCCCCGCCACGTGTCCATGGCCCTGCTGGCCCGCGAGTTGCCGGACGGCGCCGGGCGCATCCGCCGCCAAGGCGACCTGATCGACCGGCGCTTCCAGGGCTTCAAGACCTACGACGGCAAGCTCGTCAGCGAGATGGTCGAGGGGTTGAAGCTCTACGCCGGGGCCGCCCACCGCTAAACAGAAATGCCCCACCGGTGGTCCCGGTGGGGCGTATTCAAGGCGGCGCGGACCGGTTTGCAACCGGCCCCTACAGCGCGATAGCGGGACGCAGACCGGTTTGCAACCGGCCCCTACAGCGGCGAGTACCCGTCTTTCCCCCTTCCCGCTCCGGGAAGGGGGCAGGGGGGTTAGGCCGGGCCCCGCGTGGCTATTTCTGCAGCAGCCGCTCGTTGGCCCGCGTGATGCGGTTCAGCGCCTCTTGCAGGTTCTCCATCGAATTGGCGAAGCTGATGCGGATGTAGCCTTCGCCGAACTGCCCGAACGCCGTGCCGGGCAACACCGCCACGTCGGCCTGCGTCAGCAGGTCGTCGGCGTAGCTGCGGCTGTCCATGCCCACGCCGGTGATGTTGGGGAAGGCATAGAACGCGCCTTGCGGCATCACACAGGTCAGGCCGGGGATCTCGTTCAGCCCGCGCACCACCAGCTCCCGCCGCTGGCGGAACTGCTCGACCATGTGCTCGACTTCGCCGGTCGGCCCGGTGATCGCCTCAACCGCCGCCTTCTGGCTGAAGGTGGAGGTGCAGGACACGCTGTTGATGATCAGGCGGCTGACGTGGGGCACCAGCGGCGCCGGGAACAACCCGTAGCCCAGCCGCCAGCCGGTCATGGCGTAGGTCTTGGAGAAGCCGTCCAGCAGGATGGTCCGCTCCAGCATGCCGGGGAACTCCAGGATGCTGTGGTGCTCGCCTTCATAGACCAGGTCGCTGTAGATCTCATCGGCCAGCACAACCAGATCGTGCTGCTTCGCCAGGTCCGCGATCCCTTTCAGCAGATCGCGGGGCAGGGCGCCGCCGGTGGGGTTGTGCGGGCTGTTGAGGATGATCATGCGCGTGCGATTCGAGATCAGCGCCGCCAGGTCGTCCACGTCGAAAGCGAAGCCGCGACTCTCGCTGAGTTGCAGCGGGATGGCCTCGCCGCCGATGAAGTTGATCATGCTCTCATAAATGGGGAAGCCGGGATTGGGATAGATCACCTGATCGCCCGGCTCCACCAGGGCTAGAATCGCGTAGAACATGATCGGCTTGGCGCCGGGAGTGACGATCACGTTGGCGGGGTCGGCGGTGATGCCGCGCTTGGCGCCGATATGCTGCGCCAGCACCTCACGCAACTCCGGGATCCCTGTGGACGGGCCGTAGTGGGTATACCCGGCCTCCAGCGCGGCGCAGGCCGCCTGGCGGATATGGGCCGGGGTGTCGAAATCGGGTTCGCCGATCTCCAGGTGGATCATAGGCCGGCCCGCGGCCTCCAGGGCGCGGGCGCGCGCCGCCACCTCAAACGCACTCTCGGTGCCCAGCCGGTGCATCCGTTCCGCTAATTTCATGCTTGGCGTTCTCCTTTGAACTAACCAGGACCAAAACCCAAAAAGACCGCGCGACAGTGAACGGCCCGGCGCACGGAATCGCCGCCATTCAACCGCCGGTAACGGGAGTCATTATACCCCTTGCGCCATCCATGGGCAAGACACGATTGCTGATACCCTTTTGGAAGCCGGATGATCACCGCAGAGACGCCGAGAACGCAGAGATTCAGCATGGAGGGTTGCGCGGGATCGCGTCTCATTCTAATGATCTCTGCGTCCTCGGCGTCTCTGCGGTGAGGAGGACCGGACAAAGAACGGCGGCCCGCCAGATCGCGGGCCGCCGTGGCGGGATCACAAGGAATGCCGCGCCGCTACGGCAGCGCGACGGAGACCAGGAATTCCTTCTTCGGCTCCTGGCCGTCGGTCGAGATAATCGTCACGATGTGATCGTAGCGGCCCGTCGTGTTCGGCTCGGTGGTCGAGTCGTAGGTCATCACCATGCGCGTGCGGCTGCCGCTGGGGATCGTCGCGGCGTCGACCGTGGCGCTCACACAGGCGCAATCGCTGGCGAGGCCGCGAATCACCAGATCGTGCGCGCCGGGGTTGGCAATCGTCACCTCGCGGGTGACGACATCGCCCAGCTTGACCGGCCCCAGGTCCACCGACTCGATGGACATATCGATCTTGGGCTGCGGGATCTGCGGCGGCAATTTCATCGGCTCCGGCAGCGCCGTGGCGTCGGTGACGACCGAGGTGATGGGCGCGGATTGCGCGAACGGGCCGGAATTGAGCGCGTCAGGCGCGGGCAGCGTGGGGATGGGCGGCGGGGTAAAGTCGGCCAGCGGCGTCTCGTCGGTCTGCGGCAGCGGCACCTGGGCCACCGTTTCGACGGTGGCCGTGGGCAGCACCTGGGCCGCCTGGCCGTTCAGGCCGCGCAGGCCCCACACGGCGGCGCCGAACAGGAAGATAAACGCCGCGCCGCCGAGGATAAAGTAGAGACCGAAGAGGTCCCGGCCCCCCTTACGCTTGGCCTTGGCCTGGGCGATCGGGACGGCGTGCCGGGGGCGCGGGGTGCCCGGCGCGGGCTTCGCGCCCCCCGGCGCAGGTTTGCGTGTGCTCATACGGGATCAAAACTCTTTCTGGCAAGGGAATTACTCAACGCCAAGCGAGCGCCGGATCCACCAGCGCCCGCAGGCTCACGTTTGTTCATTATACCCGACGCACCGGGCTCATTCAACCTCCGCGGAGATCTCCTCCAGGCGGCGGCCACGGGTTTCGGTGCCCAACAGGCCCACGGCAACCGCCGTGATCAGCACCACCACGGTGAAGACGGCGAACAGCCCTTCCTTGCCGAGGCCCGCGCCCAGCCAGAGGCCGGGCACATACGGCCCCAGGATACCGCCCAACCGGCCCACGGCGGCGGCCCACCCGGCGCCGCTGCCGCGCACGGCGGTCGGGTATTGCTCCGGTGTATAAGTATATACCACGCCCCAGGCGCCGAGGTTGAAAAACGACAGCACCGCGCCGGAAAAGACCAGCCACGCATCGGGCACGCCCGGATCGACCAGCGCGTAGCCGTAGAGCAGCGCGCCGAGAGCCGTGCCGATCAGGTAGGCGATGAGCGTGGGCTTGCGGCCCCAGCGCTCGACCAGCCAGGCGGCGCTGAAATAGCCGGGCACCTGGGCCAGCGTGATCAGGAAGGTGTACTGGAAGCCGCGCACCAGGTTGCTGTGCTGGGTCATCAGGGTGGGCAGCCAGCTAAAGATGCCGTAATAGCTGAAGACGATGCCGAACCAGAGGATCCAGAGCATGACCGTGCGCCGCACGAGGCCGGGTTGGAACAGGCGGCGCAGCGCCTGCCCGGCGCTGGGCGGAGCCACCACCCGCGCGGGCGCGGCGGCGGTCGCCGCCTGCATCCCCGCGGCCTGCATCATCGTCCGCGCGCCCGCGCTATCGCCCCGGCTCTCCAGGTAGCGCGGCGACTCGGGGATGCTGCGGCGCAGGATCAGGGTATAGAGCGCCGGGATGGCGCCCAGCGCGAAGGCGATGCGCCAGCCGCCCGGCAGCGCGGGGATCAGCAGCAGGCCGACCGCCGCCGCGATGATCCAGCCGTAGGCCCAGAAGCTCTCCAGCAGCACCATCATGCGCCCGCGCTGCTCGGCGGGCGCCCACTCGCCCACCAGGGTGCTGGCAACGGGCAGTTCCCCGCCCAGCCCGAGCCCCACCAGGAAGCGCAGCACCAACAGGATGATCACGCTGGTCATCAGCGAGCCGTAGTCGCCCAGGTGCGCCAGGTCCACCGCCTGCACCCCGGCGGGCACGGTGGGCGACGGCACCAGCGCCGTCAGCCCGGTCGCCACGGCGAAAATGCCGAGCGTGCTGCTGAAGACGAGCGTGCGCCCGAAGCGGTCGGCCAGCGTGCCCGCCACC
>DASSGZ010000145.1:0-5773 GCA_035693165.1 Chloroflexia bacterium
GGCCACGCGCGCCTGCTCCACGCTCGTCTGGGCCGGGTCGATGGGCGGGACCGGCGCCACGGGCGCGGCTGGGCGGTAGACCAGCACCGGCCCCAGCGCCTGCCCCGGCGCCGCGGCTACCCCGCGCAGCACCACCGGCGCGCCGCCCGCGGCGTCCATCGCCCCCCTACTCCGCCCCGGCCAGCGTGTCGGCGACGGCGCGCAGCATCAGCGCCGACGACGTGGCGCCGGGGTCCTGGTGGCCGATGCTGCGCTCGCCCAGGTAGCTGGCCCGGCCCTTCGTCGCCAGCAGCGGGATGGTCGCCTGCGCCCCGGCCTCGGCGGCGTCCGCGGCCCGCGCGAAGGCGGCCGGCAGGTCCGCGCCGTCCGCCGCGGCGGCGCTCAGCGCCTCCTGCGCGGGCACCAGCGCGTCGAGCATCGTTTTCTCGCCGGTGGTGGCCTTGCCCCGGTCGCGGATGCCCTGCACCGCCGCGTTCATCCCGGCCACGCAGTCGTCCAGCGTGAGCACGGGCTTGCCGGCCAGCGCGGTGGCCGCGCGCAAGAAGGCCGTGCCGTAGAGCGGCCCCGCCGCCCCGCCCACCGTCGAGATCAGTGTCATGGCGACCAGCTTGAGCAGCGCGGCGGGGTCTTGCCCGGCGGCGCCGTCGAGCTTGGCGCCCACGGCGGTGAAGCCGCGGTCCATGTTGGTGCCGTGGTCGGCGTCGCCGATGGGCGAGTCGAGGTCGGTCAGGTACTGGCGTTGCTCGCGCAGCACGGTCGCGATGCGCCGCAGGCAGGCCGTGAGTACGTCGGGGGTCAAATCCATACGGCTGCGATCCTCCTCCTGTATGATAACGCTGCCCGGCGGGCGGCCCAGGCCGGTTTGAAACCGGCCCCTACACCGCCACCGGAGCATCCCGGCAGGGGCGGCAGGCCGGTTTGCAACCGGCCCCTACACCGCCACCGGAGCATCCCGGCAGGGGCGGCAGGCCGGTTTGAAACCGGCCCCTACACCGCAATCCGGGCGGGGTCGGATTGGGTAGCAGGCCGGTTTGAAACCGGCCCCTACACCGCCACCGCCCCTGGCCGGTTTGAAACCGGCCCCTACAACGACGAACCCGCCCGGCCTGACGCCCCGTCCAGCCCCTGCCCCCGCAGGCGCCGTAGGGGCCGGTTGCAAACCGGCCTGGGCTGCCTCGTCACACGCCCCAGCGCAGGGCGGGCGTGTGCACCGGTGCGTCCCACAGCTTCAGCATCGTGTCGTCGGCGCGAACGAGCGTGATCGAGCAGCCGGCCATCTCCAGCGAGGTGATGTAGTTGCCGACCAGCCGCCGGGCGATGGTCACGCCCTGGCCGTCGAGGATGGCGGCCAGCTTGTTGTAGACGATGTAGAGTTCGATCAGCGGGGTGCCGCCCATGCCGTTGACCATGGCGATCACCTGGTCGCCGCGCTTGAGCCCCAGGTCGCTCACCACCGGCTCGGTCAGCATGGTCGTGATCTCGTCGGCGGTTGCCAGGGGGCGGCGGGTGCGGCCCGGCTCGCCGTGGATGCCGATGCCGATCTCCATCTCGCTGTCGCCGATCTCGAAGGTGGGCTTGCCCGCCGCGGGGACGGTGCAGGAGGTGAGGGCCATGCCCATGCTGCGCCCGGCGGCGTTCACCTGGCGGCACATCTCGGCCACGGCGGACAGCGGCGCGCCCTGCTCGGCCAGCGCCCCGGTGATCTTCTCGGCCAGCACCGTCGTGCCCACGCCGCGCCGCCCTGTCGTATACAGGCTGTCCTGCACGGCTACGTCGTCGTTGATGACCACGCTGGCGACCTCGATGTCCTCGGCCTGGGCCAGTTCGGCGGCCATCTCGAAGTTGAGCACGTCGCCGGTGTAGTTCTTGACGATGTGCAGCACGCCCGCTCCGCCGTTCACGGCCTTGGTCGCCGCCAGCATCTGGTCGGGCACCGGCGAGGTGAAGACGGCGCCGGGGCAGGCCGCGTCGAGCATCCCCAGGCCGACGAAGCCGCCGTGCATCGGCTCGTGGCCGCTGCCGCCGCCGCTGATCACGCCCACTTTGCCCTGGCGCGGCGCGTCCTTGCGGATGACCACGTTGTTGTCGAAGTCCACGCGAATGAGGTCGCCGTGCGCGGCCAGCATACCGCTCAGCGCCTCTTTGACCACATCGTCGGTGTTGTTGATCAGCTTTTTCATTGCGCGTCCTCCTCTGTACTGCACACTGCCCAGACCCGCGGGGGGCGGCGTTGCCCGGCGCGCTAGCCGCGGGATTTATCCTCCGGTTCGCCGGCGACGGCCAGCACATCGAGCACCGCCGCCAGGGCTTCCGCCTCGTCCAGGCCCTCCGCCGTGACCGTCACCGGGCTGCCCGGCCGCACGCCGAGGGCGAGGAGTTGAATGATGCTGCGGGCGTCGGCGCGTTTGCTGCCGTGCGCCAGGTGCACGCGCGCCTGGTACTGCCCGACGGTCCGCACCAGCACGGCGGCGGGCCGCGCGTGCAGGCCCACCGGGTCGGCGATCGTGATCGTGGCTTCGAGCACGGTGGCTCTCCCTTAATCGAGGTTTTTCGGCAGATTGCGCGCGCCGTCCACAGCGGCGATCACTTCGGCCAGCGAGTTACCCAGCCCGGCATGGATAACCGCGACCACGGCGCCCTCGACCAGGGGTGCATCGCTCAGGCGCACTTCCCCGGCCGGCGGCGGATCGAGCATCTCAATGGCCGCCTCCGTGCTCAGCACGGCGCTGCCCAGGTCGACCAGCACGAGCGTACCGTCCGGCCCGGCCACCGACTGGATGGCGTCGCGGATCTTCTCCACCGACGTGCCCAGGCCGCCCTGCGGGTCGCCGCCGGCGATGGCGACCGGCACCTGCCCCTGCGACAATTGCCCGACCAGGTCGCGCAGCCCTTCGACCAGCTTCGCACTATGAGATACCAAGACGATTCCAACCACGTTGCACTCCTGCCTGGGACGCGATAGGGGGATGACCCTGGGGGACCGCCGGCCCCCGGTATGGCTGGGGCCGCTCTCCCATTATTCTAGCAGCCGGTTATGAAGATTTCATAAAGATGCCGTGAGAATCTTATAGGAAAGCGCGGGCCGCCCCACGAGTGCCGCATGCCGGGAACGGCGCCTGATGCCGCGAAGCGGCGCGAGACAGGGGC
The DNA here is from genome assembly GCA_035693165.1 of Chloroflexia bacterium. Lineage (GTDB taxonomy): Bacteria > Chloroflexota > Chloroflexia > QHBQ01 > JAICKM01 > JAICKM01. Next base: position 3,148 of record DASSGZ010000145.1, read on the forward strand.
GGAAGCCAACCACCGGCGCGCCGATACCGCCTGAGCGCATACTGAGCACTTTTTGGGCTGGGGAGTGAGCAGTGGCCCGCGGTATACTACCAGTAGTGGAGGTTAGCCCCTGCATCCTGCAGGCGCCCAGTGCCGGGTGCGCGCCCGCATCCGCTATGAAGAGGAGACCGATCATGACGACCCTTACTGCCGCCCCGCTGGTGCGCCGGTCGCAAGCGCACCTGGATGGCCTGTTCCGCCGGAGTCCCGCCGGTCCGATCCCGCAGGGCGACACGGCCGGGATCGCGATCATTGCGCCGGGCACGCCGCTCTCGACCATCCTCGCCCGATTCGTGCATCTGGTGGCCTGGCAGGGCAAGGTGTTCGACCCCACGTCGGGCACGTTACGCAACAAGATCACGCCCTTCGGGATTCGCGCCATCCCGGCGCAGGTCTACAAAGCCACGAGCTGGGTGGATGGGCGGGAGTGCATCGTCCTCGACTATTCCAGGAGCTGGCTGGTGGTCCGGTGGATCCGCGACGAGATCCGCGAGGTGGCGCCGGGGCAGTACCTGGGCGTCGTGTTCGTGGGGCGGGTCAAGGTGCTCAATTTCGCGCTGCGGCTCCCGGCCCGCCGGGGCTGATCGGTCACGGATAGGCGGCAGGCCGGTTTGAAACCGGCCCCTACAACGCAACACGCACCTGGGTGGTCTGTCACACTTATCTTGTCATTCTTCGCTCCGCTCAGAATCTCGTCTCCTAGCCCAAAGGACGAGACTCTTCGCTGCGCTCAGAGTGACAAATACGCGGTGATAGTCTTCAGAGTAGCGAGGCGGCAGGCTGGTTGCAAACCGGCCCCTACACCGTAAAATCAAGGAGGTTCATACTATGAGCGCGCCCGCTCTGCGTAGCTGGAACGCCGCGGACTACAGCTACCCGACGACGATCGTTCGCCCCCGGAACGTGGATGAATTGATCGCGGTGGTGAAGGACCGCACCCGGTATCCGTCGCCGCTGCGCGTGGCGGGGCACCGGCATTCGATGACGCCGTGCTTTGCGACCACCGGCACCCAGGTGCTGCTGGAGCACTTCAACGACATTCGCGTGGATGTGGACGCCGGGACGGTGACGGTCGGCGCCAACGTCGATATGTACCGCATGCGCAACGCCCTGCGCCGCTACGGCATGCAGGCCGAGGTGTCGCCGGAGATCGGCAACGCCACCGCCGGCTCGATCTGCTGCTCGGGCACCAAAGACTCGTCGCTCGGCCCCACCGGGCTGGGGCAACTCAGCTCCATCGTGGTCGAGATGAAGTGGGTCAATCCGCGTGGCGAGGTCGAGGTCATCAACGCCGCGCGCGACCCGGAGAAAATGCACTACGCGCGCTGCAGCAACGGGCTGTTCGGGATCATTTTCGAGGCCACCTTCCGCATCCAGAAGCCGGTGCTGCTGCAATATCAGTACGCCGCGTTCTCCGTCGACCGCATCCCCAGCCGCGACGTGATCTTCGGGGGATGCGACGGCGTGCTGGGCTTTATGACGCCCTATTCCAACCGGATCGTGGCCGAGCGCCGCACGATCATCGCTCCCGACGCACCCATCTCCCGGCTCTCGCGCATGAAGCGCAAGGCCCGCGACACGTTCTGGGAGAACGCCGCGACCATGAGCACCACCCTCTTGCCCCATAACCGGTTCTACTACCTGATGGACAATCTGACGGCCGCCGGGTTCCTGCTGCTGGGCAGCGGCGGCGGGTTCCGGGCGTACCGCGACGATTCGATGGTGAACTTCAAGTTCAAGCGCTGGCACGTCGCCGATTTCACCTTCTGGGCCATGCCCATCAGCCGCCTGCAAGAGTTCATGCCCGCCTATTACCGCTTGTGCAAGGAGTTCGAGCAGCGCACCGGGTTCCGCATGTCGCTGCTGTCGGAGGTCTACTTCCTCAACCGGGACAATCATTCGCTGCTCTCCTACGCGCCCGACGAGGATATCTTCACCTGCGACGGCATCAACACCAACCCGCACGACCCGCGCTGGATCGAGTTCAACAAGCGCTACAACGAGTTCGCCGCCGGCTATGGCGGGCGGCCGCTGTTCACGCAGACGAAGTACCTGGACCGCGCCGTCGTCTACCGCAGCCTGGGCGGCGCCTGGGAGCAGTTCCTGGCCGAACGCGAGCGCCAGGACCCCGACGGCCGCTTCCTGAACGACTACTTCCGCGGGCTGATCCGCAGCGAGGCGCGGGAACCGGCGGGCGCGGCAGTGTGACGGTCTATTACCGATAATAGATAGGCGTACCACGCCGGCGAGCGGGAAGTTGCGTTGCTGCAACTTCCCGCCTCTTTTTGGCAACCGGGCAAACCGAGCGGCAAATCGCTTTACTTTCGGCTTACCATGCCGTAAAATTCAACCCATGGTTGCGGGGGCACCCCCGAACATGGAACCGGCAAAGGCGCCGGTTGGGTCGCACGGCGATACCCCTTGTCGCCGTTTGGGCCACGCCGGACGCTTCCGTCAATTGGAAGGCAATGGGCGCTTGCCAGGCCCGCCGTGCGCTCCTCGCACCGGGCGCCGCGGGCCACATCACCAGGAGGAGACCTGCTCAATGAACCGTGGCTCTCGTTGGAAGCCCTTTCTTATCGCTTTC
>DASSGZ010000146.1:0-3536 GCA_035693165.1 Chloroflexia bacterium
CGGCGGCGAATGTGCGCGGGGAGACGGCGGACCTGTTGCTGATCGCCAATGAAGCCCAGGACATTGAAGTGGGCATCTGGGACTCGCGCTTCGCGCCGATGACGGCCAGCACGAACGCTCCGGCTGTATACAGCGGCACGCCGTGGGCGGCGGGGTCGCTGCTGAGCCGGCAGATGCACCTGGCCGCCGAGCGGGGGACGCTGTTCCGCGCCGATTGGCAGCGCGTGGCGGCGGAGTTGCCGGCGTATGGGGCGCATGTCGCCGAGCGGGTGGCGACGCTGGGGGCGGGGCACCCCTTTATCAAGAGCGAGTACGAGCTCGAGGAACTGGACGCCGCCGGCGGGCTGTTCGGGCCGGCGCGCATCGCGCAGATGCAGGGCACGCACGCCCGGCGCCACAGCAAAGAGGCGGGCCACAGCTATGCGCTGCTGCTCGACGTGGCCGGGGCCGACGAGGATGCGCCGGACGACCCGGCGGCGCGGGCGCGGGAACGGCGCCGGGATAGCACCGCGCTGACGGTGGTGGACGTGGATACCAGCACGCTGCGGGACCCGCTGGTGCGCCGTCCGAGCTATCGGGTGGTGGATCGGCGCGAGTGGGTGGGCACACCGCACAGCGCGCTCCTGCCGCAACTGGTCGACCTGGCGCGCACCGTGTGGGCGGCGCGGTGGCTGGTGGTGGACGCGACGGGCATCGGGGCGGGGCTGGCGTCGTTCCTGCAAAGCGCCCTGGCGCCGCGGTGTGAGGTGCTGCCGTTCACGTTCGGGCTGCAAACCAAGAGCGCGCTCGGCTGGGGCTTCCTGGCCGCCATTGAGAGCGGCCGGTGGAAGGACTACAGCCCCGATGGGAAGCCCGACACCGGCCTGTACTGGCGGCAAGTCGCCGATTGTACCTACACGGTCGATCCGGGGCCGGGCAAGATCATGCGCTGGGCGGTGCCCGAAAGCAAGGGGCATGACGACCTGCTGATCAGCGCGGCGCTGGTGGCGGCGCTGGACGAGCGCGACTGGCGCCCGCGGGTGGCGGTGGGCCGGCAACGGGAGGACTGTTGATGGAAGGACGATTAGAGGGGCCGAGCAACGCCTACGGGTCGGCGTATGGGCTGAACGTGACGCAGGCGCCGGCGCAGAGTGATCACACGCGGGCGCGGCTGACCCGGTACACCGACTATCAGGCGTTCTACCGGGGCGATCAATGGTCGGATCTGCCGGCGCCCGGCGAGCGGCGGCTGACGTTCAACTATGCGCGGGTGTTCGTGAACAAAGCGGCGAGCTACCTGCTGAGCAAGCCGATAGGCTACGATGCGCTGCCCGTCGGGGAAAAGCCGGGGCGGCGCAAGCAGGAGGGCGCGCGGGCGGTGGAGCAATGGCTGGGGGAAGTGACCGACTTCAACCACCTGGCGGCGCTGGACCTCGATACGGCGATCAGCGCCGGGACGCTCGGCGATGGCGCCTGGACCGTGCGCTGGGACCCCGCCGCGAACCTGCCGCGCGTGACCAACGTGGACCCGGCGGGGCTGGATGCGCGCTGGCGGGCGGACGACCTCTCAACGCTGCTGTGGGTGCGTCAGGACTATTGGCTCAGCCTCGCCGAACTGACGCCTGCGCAAGTGGGACGCTATCACCTGGAGGGGGGTGAGGACTGGTATCAGCCGTTGCGGGCCGGCGAGTATTGGACGCCGCAGGCCTGGAAGCTGGAGCTCAACGGCCAGGTGATCGACGGGGGACCCAACCCCTACGGGGCGATCCCGTACATTATCTTTCCCAACCTGCGCGTGCCGGGGGAGTTTTGGGGGGAGAGCGACCTGGTGGACCTGCTGCGGCTGCAGAGGGAGCTCAATAGCCGGCTGAGCATCTTCTCCCGCATCCTGGAAGTGGCCGGGAACCCGGTGGCGGTGATCACCGGGGCTGATGCGGACTCCACGGATAGCCTGAAGCTGGGGCCGAACCAGTTGTGGACGCTGCCGGAGGGGGCGCGGGCCGACGTGCTCGACCTGCTGAAGTCGGGTGGGGCCGACGCCCACCTGCGGTATATCGATACGATCTATCGGGCGATGCACGATATCAGCGAGATGCCGCGCACGTCGTTCGGGGACAGCGCGGGCCAAGGGCGGAGCGGCGTGGCGCTGGAAATCGAACTCCAGCCCCTGCTGCACAAGCTGGCGCGCAAGCGGGCGATCCTGAGCATCGCGCTGGAGCGGCGCGCGCAACTGATCCTGCGCATGGCCCGGCTGCACGGGGCGAAGCTGGCGCCGGTGACGCTGCGCACGGCCTGGCCGCCGGTGCTGCCGCAAGACCGCGCGGCGCTGGTGCAACAGGAGACGGCGCTGGTGGGCGCGGGCATCCACCCGCCGACCACGGCAATGGCGCTGCTCAACGACCCGGACCCCGACGACCAGTTCCGCACGGTGCTGGAGCAGGGCAAGGCGCTGATCGACGTGGGCTTCCGGCTCGGTGGGGGCGGGACCGGCTTCGGGAGCGGCGCGGGCCGGCTGGGCGCGGGGCGCGCGAACCAGGCGCAGCGGGCGGCGCAGACAGGAGGCAGCTAACGATGGCCTACGACCGGACGGCGATTCGGGACGCCCTGCGCACGGCCCTGATCGACACGAACACGCCGCTGTTCTGGACGGATGTGCAGCTCGACCAGTGTATCGACGCGGCGGTGGCGGAACACAGCGGGTGGTTCCCCTGCGCGGTGGCGGCGCGCTATAGCCTGGCGGTGGGCGCGGAGCGGCTGCACATTCTGCCCACCGATCCGAGCCTGGCGGAAGACGTGCCGGTGCCCAGCGGGACGATTGACTGTGACGTGATCCGCATCACGCGGGTGCAGCTGCTCGTGGCCGGCGCGTGGCAGGAGTGGCCGCAGGATCGGCAGACGCCGGGCGGACCGGCCCTGAGCGGCAGCAGCCGCCAGACCAACGGCTGGCGGGCGCGGGGGGCCTGGCTGTACATCCGCCCGGCCATCGCGGCGGGGCAGGCCGGGGCCTATGTGCTGCGGGTGGAGTATCTGCAAACCTGGAACCGGCCCAGCGGCAGCGGCCTGGTGATCGAGTGGAACGCGCCGGCGGCGCACCGGCCCTTGCTGGGGCTGCTGGCGGCGCGCAATGCGTACCAACTGCTGGGGGCGTGGCAGGCGCGGGTCCAGGAAGCGGGGGCGGACCCGGCCACCTGGGGCCTGACGAGCGGTACGGTGGACGTGCACATCGACGTGAACAAGGTCCTGGTCAGTCTGGAAGGCCAGATCGCCGCGCTGCGCGAGGCGCTGGCGCGGGTCTGGCCCACGATGGGAGAGTACATCAATGCCGCCCTTAGCGAGTAACTACCCCCTGAGCACGCTGCGCCCGCAGTTGCGCCGCGCGTTGCTCGACCTGGTGGACCCCTACACGTGGGACGACGCCACGCTGACGGCGTGCCTGCAGCAGGCGGCGGTGGAGCACGGCTATGCCTTCCCGGCCCTGGCGGCGCGGCGCTTCAACGTGACGGACGGCCTGCAAGCCTTCGACGTGACGACCATGGCGCTGCAAGCCGCCGAGGACG
>DASSGZ010000147.1:0-2269 GCA_035693165.1 Chloroflexia bacterium
CCCACCCGCGCCGCCCGCCGGGTGCGCCGCCGCCCCTCGGGAGAGAACTGTCATGTCCATGATTGACATCCTGCCCGACAAAAGCACTTACCGGCCGGGCGAACCCGCCGGGGTCGCCGTCACCGTCGCCAACGACACCGCCGCGCCATTGCGCGGACAGCTGGTGCTGGAACTGGCGACGATCCACGGCGTGCTGTGCCGGTCCGCGCAACCGGTCGCGCTCGCCCCCGGCGCCGGCAGCACGCTGCGATTCACGCTGCACCCCCCGGCGCTTCCCCGGCGGGGCTACGGCCTGGACGCCACCCTCTATGCCGGTGACGCCACCGGGGAGGATGGGCAGGTGCTGGCCCGCGCAAGCGGCGCCCTCGACGTGCTCGAGCGCTGGTCGCAGGCGCCCCGTTACGGCTTCCTGTCCGACTTCGCCCCCCAGGCGGCGGGGCAGGAAGCACGGTACGACTCGCTGCTGCGCTATCACGTGAACGTCGTGCAGTTCTACGACTGGATGTGGCGGCACTACCAGCTGCTGCCGCCAGCCGAGGAGTTTACCGATGCGATGGGGCGGAACCTGTCGCTCCCGAGCGTGCGGGACGCGATCGCCGGGGTGCAACAGCGCGGCGCGGCGGCGCTGGCCTACGGCGCGGTGTATGGCGCCGAACCCGAGTTCGCCCTCGCGCACCCCGCGTTGCTGCTCTACGACGAGGAGACGCGGCCCATCAGCCTGGCCGAGTTGTTCTACATCATGAACATCGCGCCCGGCTCGCCCTGGGTGCCCCTGATTGTGGCCGAATTCGCCGAAGCCGTGCGCGCTCTCGACTTCGACGGTATCCATCTCGATCAGTACGGCTTCCCCAAGACCGCCTGGGCGGCGAGCAGCGAACCGGTGAACCTGGCCGATGCCTTCCCGCCGCTCATCGACCAGGCGCGCGCCGCCGTGGTGGCGGCGAAGCCGGAGGCGGGCGTGATCTTTAACGCCGTCGGCAACTGGCCGGTCGAAACGGTGGCCCCCACCACCCAGGACGCGGTTTATATCGAGGTCTGGCCGCCGGATGAGGACTACGCCGACCTGGTGCGGCTGATCCGCGACGCTCGACGTTTGAGCGCCGGCAAGCAGGTGATCCTGGCCGCCTATCTGGCGCCCTTCGCCGCGGCCGGTCCCGAGACACTGCCCGGCGCGGAGGCCGCCGCCCTGCTGGCGACGGCGGCGATCGCCGCGGCGGGCGGGTTTCACCTGCTGCTAGGCGAGTGCGCCGGCATCCTGTGCGATCCCTACTATCCCAAATATGCGACGATGCGCCCTGCCTTCGCCCGGCAGATGCGCACGTATTACGATTTCCTGGTGCGCTATGAGGAGTTTCTGACCGCTCCCGAACTCCAAGGTTGCCCGTCCGCGCCTTCCGGCGGCGCGGACGGGTCCCCACTGCAGATGACGGTCACGGGGGTGCGCGTGAGCCGGCAACCGGAGGCGGGCGCGCTCTGGACCCTGGCGCGGCGCAAGCCCGGTTATCACCTCGTGCATCTGATCAACCTCGCCGATCAAACCGACACACACTGGAACGCCTTACGTACTCCGGCTGCGGGGCTGGGCGACCTGGAGCTGGCTGTCTCGGATCTGCCCGCGGTGCGCCGGGTGCTGCTGATCTCCCCGGATGCAAACCAGGGCCGGCCCCTCGCCGTTCCCTGGACGCAAGCCGGCGGGATGCTGACCGTGCGCGTGCCCCGGTTGGTGGTCTGGACGGTGGTGGTGATGATGCTGGCGAGCCCGCCCTGACTCACCCCACCGGAACCGCTGGCCGCGGTGGGATCCCCGGGGGCCGGGGGCGCGGCGCCCGCCGGTACACTGGCCGCGGAGTGCGCAGCAGCCGGCTGCGGAGCTAGCTGATTCGGTTCCTGGTCTGCGATACCCGCCTGGCGTGCACGATCTCTAGGCCGTCGGGCCGGATGCGGTAGGGCGGCGGCGCCCGCGCTGCGCGCTCTACCGCACGCCCAGTGGCGGCTACCACCTGCCTAACCGCTCGCGTTACGGCCTGCTCCGCGCCGCGGGCCAGGGGGCGGCTATACGCGATGAGAACTGCGTAGCAAATACTACCTCCGGTGCGGAGCAGATGAAGCGCGGAGACGCATATTACTGCCGGGGGATGCGGACGGCCGCAGGCCCCTGAGCTGTTCCGCGGGCGGGGCCCCGATGCAAAGATTGTGAGCAGACGCAGCGCCGGCGGCGGAATGCAGGGTGGTGCGTGCTTGCCAGGACGTGACCGGCCGCTTGCCGCCG
>DASSGZ010000148.1:0-14286 GCA_035693165.1 Chloroflexia bacterium
CGTGTATGCCGCCACCTTCGGCGCCCAGATCGCCGGACTGGTGGCCTGCCCGGAGTGCGGCGAGCAACTGGAGATCGCGCTGGGGCCGGACGACATCCGCAGCCCCTACGGCAGCGCCGAGCAAGAATTCGATCTGCTGGACGCCGAATCGGGTTATCGCCTGACCTTTCGCTTGCCCACGGGCGCCGATCTGCGCGCCGCGGCGGTGTACGAAAGCGAAGGCGCGGCCCGGCGCGCGTTACTGGAACGCTGTGCCGTCCGTGCGGAGCAGGCCGGCGTGGCGATCCCAGCGACCAGTTTACCGGAGCCGTTGATCATCCGTCTAGGCGACGCGATGGCCGAGCACGACGCGCAGAGCGACGTGCGCCTGGACCTGGCCTGCCCGGCCTGTGCGCACACCTGGCAAGCCCGGTTTGACATCGGCGATTTCGTGTGGCGCGAGGTGGTGGCGCGGGTCCGCCGGCTCATCGCCGACATCCACACGCTGGCGCTGGCCTATGGCTGGGGCGAGGCCGCTATCCTGGCCCTGTCCGACGCCCGGCGCAATATGTACCTGGAGCAGCTACTGGGATGAGCGATTACCTGACGAGTTTAGTGCAACGCGCGCGCGGGGCGACCGGCGCGGTCCGGCCCATCGTGCAACCGGTGTTCGCACCGGCTCGGGCGGACCTGCCGGCCCTGCCGGGCGGCACGCTGCCCGAGCCGGGCGCGCCGGGACACCCGGCGCGCATGCCGCACGCGCGTGCCGCCGGCCGCCCGGCAGAAGCCGGTCAGGTTCCGGCTGACATGCTGCTGCGCCCTGCGGAACCCGCGCCCGGCGATCCGCTAGCCTCGCCGTCCCAGACGGCCTCGACGGCTGATCGTGTGTCCCCTACCCCATCGCCGGGCACTGAGGCCGGGCCACAGCCGTCGTCCGAGTCGCAATACATAGGGGACGTAGAGCGCTCAATAAGCGCAAACCAGACACCGCTTGTTGCCCAACCAGCTTCGCCCGCAAAGCCACAGGCGGCGCCTGCACCCTTGCCTCTAGAGCCATTCCGGGCTTCCGAGGTGACGCCCTTACCCACTACGGAGGCGCAGACGGCTATGCCGGCCGCGCAACAAGGCACGGACGAACTAAGCCAAAGCATCCGCCCTGCCGCGCAGGATAGACCGGATTCCGCATCTGTCGTGGAGACTTCGCGGCCCGCCGCGCACGTGGCGGCTCGTAGAGGGGCCGGTCAGGCACTCGCCGGCGAGCAGATCATCCCTGCCCCGCGCGAGCCGGATCGGCCCGTATCCCGCCCGGCTGCAGCGCCGGCACCGGGGTGGACCGCCGCGGGCAACCAGCCACCCGCCCCGCCCGCGCCGCCGTCGATCCGGGTATCCATTGGGCGGATCGAGGTGCGCGCCCTGCTGCCGGCCCCGCCGCCCCCGCCGCCGGTGGCCGCGCCTGCCCCTAAAGGGGCAGCCCCGCTGGTGACTCTCGAAGCTTATCTGCGCGAGCGCACCGGGAGACGTGACCGATGAGCAATCCCTTCGCCATTGCCGCCGTCACCGCCACGTTCGGCCAGTTGCTGGGCCGCGTGACCGAAGACTCCACGCTGGCCGGCGCGGGCGTCACGCACCGCCCGCTGGACAAGGCCCGCACGGCCGGCGACACCAACCGCCAGTTGAACCTGTTTCTCTACCAGGTTAGCGCGGACCCGAGCTGGCGCAACATGGATCTCCCCTTCCGCAATGCCGGCGGCGAACTGAACAACCGGCCTGTGCTGGCGGTCGACTTGCACTATCTGCTGACCGCCTACGGCCAGAACGACGACGACCTGGACGCCCAGCACCTGCTGGCCCACGCCATGAGCCTGGTCCACGACGAGGCCGTCTTCACGCGTGACCAGGTCCGGGCAGCGCTGGGGGCCGAGCCGTCCGTCGCCCTGAGCGACCTGGCCGACCAGATCGAACTGGTGAAGGTGTGCCTGGAGACGCCGTCGCTGGAAGAAATCTCCAAGCTGTGGACGACGTTCCTGACGCAATACCGCCTGTCGGTAGCCTACCGGGCGTCGGTCGTGCTGATCGAGCGGCCGCTGCGGGCCCGAATCGCGCCGCCGGTGCGCGCCGCCAACATCTACGTCCTGCCGTTCCGCCGCCCGGTGATCGAGACCGTCAGCCCGCAGGTCGTGCTACCGGGGGATCAATTGACTATCCAGGGGCGCAATCTGCAGGCCGATCAGGTCCAGGTCCGCTTTGGCGCCATCGTTGCGGCCCCGGCGACGCTGAACGACCGGCAGATTACGCTGCCGGTGCCGGCTACCGTGCCGGCGGGCGTCAACACGGTCCAGGTGGTACAGCAACTCGACCTCGGCACCCCGGCCACGCCGCATCGCGGGTTCGAGTCGAATGTGGCCGCCTTCATCCTGGCCCCGCGCATCACCACCCCGCCGCCGATCAGCGTGGCGCGGGGCGCGTCCCTGTCGCTGGCGTTCCAGCCGCCCGTCAGCCGGGCGCAACAGGTAGCGATTTTGCTGGGCGACCAGCAGATTACGCTGCCGGCCCGCGCGGCGGGGTCCGCCCCGGTGACCACCCTGGGCTTCCCGATCCCGGCCACGTTCCCGACCGGCGATGACCTGCTGCGCCTGCGCGTGGACGGCGCGGAAAGCCCGCTGGAGACGGACACCGACCCGAACAGCCCGACCTTCAACCAGTATATCGGACCCAAGGTGACGATCACATGACCGCCGACGAACTGCTCTGGACCGAAGCCAACCAGCGCTACCTCACGGCGGCGCTGGCCCAGGTGCGCGCCCGCCTGCAGCAGCAGGCCGCGCCCGACGGCGCCCCACCCCCGGATGATGGGCCGGAGCCCGGCGCCGAGTTTCCGGCGGATCTGCTGCCGCCCCCGGCGCTGGCGACGCTCTGCGCGGCGTTCGGCCTGTCGTCGTTCGAGCGCCAGATCGTGCTGCTCTGTGCGGGCGTGGAACTCGACGCGCGCTTCCCCGGCCTCTGCGCTGCCGCCCAGGGCGACCCCGCGCGGGCCTACCCGACCTTCAGCCTGGCCCTGGCTGCGCTCGACGACCCGCACTGGAGCGCCGTGACCCCGGCCGGGCCGCTGCGCCGCTGGCGCCTGCTCGAAATCGGCCCGCTGCCCGGCGTCCCGCTGACGCTGAGTCCGCTGCGCCTCGACGAGCGCATCCTCCACTACCTGGCCGGGGTGCAGCACCTGGACGAGCGCCTGGCCGATCTGCTTACCCATGTCCATCCCGATGAGGATCTGGTGCCGTCGCACCAGGCTATCGCCAGCGACATCCGCGATCTCCTGGAGCGCACGAATCGCCGGCCTCCGCTGATCCAGCTTTGCGGCACCGACGGCGGCGCCAGACGGAGTATCGCCGCCGCCGCGTGTGCCGCAGTGGGGCTGCACCTGTTTGCGCTGCCGGCGGAAGCGATCCCTACGCACCCGTCCGAGCGGGAAGGGCTGCTGCGGCTGTGGGCGCGCGAGGCCACCCTCACCACCAGCGCGCTCTACATCGACGCCACGGCCGTCGAGTTGGCCGACCCCCACGCCGTAGCCGGCGTCACCGCCTTCCTGGAGCGCGTGCGCGGGGTGGTGCTGCTGGCGACGCGCGGGCGCTGGGCCGGGCTGCTGCGGCCCATGCGCACGATCGAGATCCAGAAGCCCGCCCCGGAAGAACAGCGCGCCCTGTGGCAGGCCGCCCTGGGCGAGGCGGCGCCCCGCCTCAACGGCCACGTCACCCGGCTGGCAACCGAGTTCAACCTCAGTGCGACGGCCATCCAGGCCACCGCCCGCGAGGCTCTGGACGGAGGGGACACGCCCGAAGCGCTGGCCGCCCGGCTGTGGGACGCCGGGCGCGCCCAGGTCCGCCCGCGCCTGGACGACCTGGCGCAGCGCATCGAGCCGGCGGCCGGCTGGCAGGACCTGGTGCTGCCCGAACCCGCCCTGCAGGCGTTGCACGAGATCGCCGCGCACGTCCGCCGGCGCGCCACCGTCTACGATGAATGGGGGTTCGCCACCAAAGGCGCGCGCGGCCTGGGCATCAGCGCCCTGTTTGCCGGGGCCAGCGGCACCGGCAAGACGATGGCCGCGGAGGTGCTGGCGGGCGAGCTCGACCTGGACCTCTACCGCATCGACCTGAGCCAGATCGTCAACAAATACATCGGCGAGACCGAGAAAAATCTGCGGCGCGTCTTCGACGCCGCGGAGGACGGCGGGGCGATCCTCTTCTTCGACGAGGCCGACGCTCTGTTCGGCAAGCGCAGCGAGGTCAAGGACAGCCACGACCGCTACGCCAACATCGAGATCAACTACTTGCTGCAGCGCATGGAGCTCTATCGCGGGCTGGCGGTGCTGGCGACGAACATGAAAAGCGCGCTCGATCCGGCGTTCCTGCGCCGCATCCGCTTCGTGATCAACTTCCCGTTCCCGGATGCCACGCAGCGGGTCGAGATCTGGCGGCGCATCTTCCCCGCCGCCACGCCGACCGCGGGTCTGGACATGGCCCGGCTGGCCCAGCTTAACATCGCGGGCGGCAGCATCCGCAATATCGCGCTGAATGCGACCTTCCTGGCCGCCGACGCGGGCGAACCGGTGCAGATGCGCCACCTGCTGCAAGCCACCCGCAGCGAGTACGCCAAGGTGGAGAAGCCGCTGAACGCGACCGAGATCGGGGGCTGGCTATGATGCCCGATATCGAACTGGACATCGACGAACTGGTGCTGCACGGCTTCGCGCCCGGCGACGGCGATCAAATCGGCGCCGCGATCCGGCGCGAACTGGCCCGCCTGTTTGCCGAGCAGGGGTTGCCGGCGGGCCTGGGCACCGGGGGCGCCGTCCCGCGCCTGGACGGCGGCGGATTTCAGGTCGCGGCGGGCGCGACCACGGACGCCATCGGCGCCCAGGTGGCGCACGCCGTCTACGGCGGGCTGGAGCGGGCCGCTGGCCCGCAACATACAGGATCCTGACTGGCGGCCTGCGCCGCCGCGAGGAGCACACGTCATGCGCACCCATCAGCGAGCCGAAAACCACGCCGGGCCAACGCCCATTGCGTTGCCCGCGCTGCGGCGCGATAATCCCGCCGCGGCGCAGGGCGGGCCGGCCACGCTACATTATACCGTGGGCGCCGGCCATGATTTTAGCCGCATGAGCGTGCATGACGATTACGGCGCCGGCTCCTGGTTGGACGACGCCGGGCACCAGTCCCGCCACGTGAAGGGCACCGAATCCTTCCCCGAGGAAGAAGGCCAGGCCGGCGACCCGGACCTGAAGCGGCTCGACAACGGCTCGGGGTCCGGCTCCGGGTCGGGGTCCGGCTCCGGCAGCGCCAAACCGGCCACGCCCACCCTGGCCGCCTCCGGCGATACCTACAAGGACGGCGCCAGTGAATCCCATAAGAGCATCCGCTTCGACGTGACCATCCCTACCGGGGTCACGGCGGGCGATTATGCTCTGGTCAACATGGTGAAAGGCTCGATGAAAAACGGCGACGGCAAGTATTTCAAAGCCACCATGTACGGCAAACAGGTCGATGCCAACTATGCCGACTGGCTTGTGGATTCCAGGGACGAGGACCCGGTGTATTGGAGCACGGATAAGGCCCGGTGGAACTTCAGGACTACGTCCACCGGCTTTTTCGCCACCGACGATCCCGGCCCGGCGCTCACCAGCGAGACTGGCGCGATTTACGCGCTGAAATTCAAAATGGGCCTGTACAAGCTGAGCGACCTGCCCGCGACCACCACCGGCACCATCAGCGCCACGCCGCTGGCCGAGTATCCCTGGCAGTACTCCGTGGTGGTCGACAAGAGCGGCAAGTTCAGCCACCCGGCCATCTAGCCGGAGCGCCGGCGGGCGGCACGGGAAGGAGCGGACCTGATGCGCACCTACCAACAAAAACAGAATCATGCGGGACCGGGGATTATCCCGCTATCGGTGCTGCAGCGCCCCGGCGCAGACGGCGCCGCCCCCGCGGGACCGGTGAGACTCCACTACCCGGCAGGCGGGGGCCATAACTTCGGCAACATGCGTGTCCACGATGATCGCCGCGCCGGGGCCGAAGAACAGGCCGCCGGGGCCAAGGGGGCGGAAACCCTGCCGGAGGAAGAGGGCTCGACTGGGGACCCGGAACTCAAGCGGGCCGCCGGCCCCGATGCCGGGGTGCCCGCGGACGCCGGTTCCGGCTCGGGGTCCGGCAGCGCCAAAGCGGCCACGCCGACCCTGGCCGCCTCCAAGGACGACTATAGCGGGGATACGGCCACGGAGTCGCACAAGAAGATCCGCTTCGACGTGACGATTCCCTCCGGCGTGACGGCGGGCGATTATGCCCTGGTCAACAAACTCAAAGGCTCACAGAAAAACGGCGACGGCAAGGCGTTCAAGGTCAAGATGTACGGCAAAACTGTCGATTTCGATTTTGCGGATTGGCAGGTGGATTCGGTGGACGAAGACCCGGTCTATTGGAGCACCGACACCGCCCGGTGGAACTACAACTCCACATCCACCGGCTTCTACGCCACCGATGACCCCGGCCCGGCGCTTAGCTCGGAGACGGGCGCCGTCTACGCGGTCAAGTTCAAGATGGGCCTCTATAAGTTGGCCGACCTGCCGGCGAAGACCACCGGCAGCATCAGCGCCACGCCGCTGGCCGAGTACGACTGGCAATATTCAGTGGTCGTGGACAAGAGCGGCAAGTTCAGCCACCCGGCCATCTAACCGCCGCACCCTGGAGACACAACGATGCACAAGGACGACAGCAGCAAACACGACCGTATCCGGCAATTGCTGGACGAACTGAACGAATGGGAACAGAAATACGGCATCCGGTACTCCGGCGACCCGCGGCTGAAGAGCACCGGGGAGTCGAACGCGCGGATCGAGGATCTGAAAGCGCAATTGGCCGATCTGGGGGCACATGTCCACTGGAACGGGCAAGAATACATCCTGGACTCACCCGCCGATCCCGATGCGCCCCCCACCCGGCGACCTACCGGGGAGAGTGGGTCGGCACCGGGAGCAGATTGCGCGGAGGATTGAACTCATGCAGACAACCGCGCCAATCGCAGTAAACGCCGCGCCCATCCCCGCCGTCACACCGACGTGGAGCGGACTGTTAATGCGGACCTGCTCCTGCGGCCACCCGCCGGGGGTGGATGGCGAATGTGCCGAGTGCCGTGCAAACCGCTTGAGTAGGCAGCGGCAGACCGATACGGCGGCGCCAATGTCCCGTGTGCCGTCGATTGTCCATGACGTACTTCACTCGCCGGGCCGGCCACTCGACCCTGCGACCCGCGCCTTCATGGAGCCGCGCTTTGGGCACGACTTCAGCCGGGTTCGCGTCCACACCGGCGCCCAGGCCGCCGAATCCGCGGCCGCCGTGAATGCGCGTGCCTACACCGTGGGGCAGGAAGTGGTCTTCGGGGCGGGCGAGTACTCGCCGAGCACCCCCCAGGGGCAACGCTTGATGGCCCACGAACTCACGCATACGCTACAGCAAGCAACCAACCCGGCGCAGGGCGTTACGGAAATCAGCGATCCGGGGGATACATCCGAGCGCGAAGCCACCCGGATCGCCGATCAAGTCCTGCGCATGCCGGAGCAAGCCCAGCCCGGCACCGGGCACCATGCCGGCGACCATGAGGAGGGGAAGCCGGACCCCCACCAGAGCGCCGCCGGTTTGCCGGCTATCCAGCGCCAGGTCGCCGGCGAAGGGGACCAGAGCGCACAGGCGAATGAGGAAGAGGGCTTCGAGGTCGGTGGCGATCTGATGCTTCTGCCCCGCTGGCATGTCGCTACCGTGCTGCCGGCTAACGGTAGCGGCGGACCCGTGCTTCAGCGGGATAAAAGCACCGACGCCTGCCATATGCCAACTGCGATGCGCGCGGTGATCAGCGGCAAATTCGAGGGCGGGAAAACTTTGGACGATTATTTTCCCGATCTCGTCGGCAAAGGCTTCTGGGGGAAAAATGATACCGCGGGCACGTTCGATAACGGCACGCGGGCGGGATCCTCGGTGCAGTTAATCGGTGAATACCCCAGCCCCTGCGTCGATGCGGGGAAAAACTTTACCCTGGGCCAGACCGCGACGATTGTCCGCGCCCGCGCGAACGGCAAGAAGATGATGGAAAACGGCAAACCGCTCGAAGGGCAGACTATCGACGACATCAAACGCAGCGGGCGCGATCAGAGCAAACCACCCTTCCGCCAGGAGTTCGGGTTTGCCGTCAGCATGGCCGATCCCATCTCCGGCATACCGTACAACACCCTGACCAGCTATGAGTGGGAAGTGAATCTGACCACCTCGCTGACCGGCAAGGGCGGCTCCAAGTCGGTGAATTGGGGCGTGACTGTCGAGGCCAGTGGCGGCAAAGTTACCAAGAACGAAGTGCGCTAGTCACAGGAGCCACGCCATGCCGGAACGACCCGCGCAACCGCGCCGGACAGCAATCAAGCGATTAATCGATTCGTTGGCCGGCCAGGAACCGCCCTTCTCCAGCCTCGGCACCCCGTTTCTGGTCGATACCGAGGTGACGGAGGCCCTGGTCCGCCGGGGCAAGGCGGCGGTCCCGGCGCTCACAGAGGCACTGGAGCACGGAGAAGCCAAGACGGCCATGTACGCCGCCTACTGCCTGGGCCAGATCGGCGATTCGGCGGCCCTGCCCGCGCTGGAGGCGACAAGGGACCGGTACCTCGCCAAGGAACCGAAAGCGGAATACGACTTTGGCGTCGTCAGCGCAGCCAACCGGGCCATTGAGCAACTGCAAATGTCGTAGCGGCGCGATTCATCGCGCCAGGCCCATTAATTTGCATATCCGTAAGCGCCGGTTCGCCCCGGCTCCGACGGGCCAACGGTACACAAGAGGACTGAAGACATGACCACTTTTCCCGGCTCCCCGCGCTTGCTCAAGGGCGCGATTGTCGGCATCGACCCGCTGAACCCGCTGGCGAGCGTGATCGTGTTCCAGTACAACCCGGAAACGCTCACCCGCACGCTCACCCCGCAGATGGCCGGCGGGACCGGGTCCGACCGATCGGAAGCGTTGCGCCTCAAGGGCGCGCCCATCGAGGCCATCAGCGCAACTGTCGAGATCGACGCCACCGACCAACTGGAGAAGGCCGACGCCCTGGCCGTGAGCATGGGCATCTACCCGCAGCTATCCGCGCTGGAGATGCTCATCTACCCCAAGAGCGCCCTGGTCATCGCCAACACCGTGCTGCTGGCCGTGGGCACCATCGAGATCATCCCGCCCGAGGCCCCCATGACGCTGTTTATCTGGGGGCCGAAGCGAGTGCTGCCCGTGCGCCTCACCACGTTCAGCATCGCCGAGGAAGCCTACGACGTAAACCTGAACCCGATCCGCGCCAAAGTCACGCTGGGGCTGCAGGTGCTGAGCTACAACGACCTGCCGCTGAGCCACCCCGGCTACGCGCTCTTCCTGGCCCACCAGGTGGTCAAGGAGACCATGGCGACGATCAGCAGCGTCGGGAACATCTCGTCGCTGGTGAGCGGATCCTTCTAGCCCTTGCGCCCATCGGAGGACACGCGATGTTCGACCCAACCAGTCGCTACTACAATCTGGAGACCGCGGGCCTGGTCATGCCCGACGGGCGCACGGTGGCCTATGTGCGGCGGCGGTTTCTGCCGCAGGGCGCGGCCATGCCGCTGCTGGTGGAGATCACCGTGGCCCAGGGCGACCGCCTGGACCTGATCACCGCCCGCACCCTGGGCGACCCGGAGCAGTTCTGGCGCGTGGCCGACGCCAACGACGCCATGAACCCGCCCGATTTGACCGCGCAAGTGGGGCGCGTGCTGCGCGTCCCCATCCCGCAACCCTGAGTTATCGGTTCGTAGAAGGACCCTGCCACCATGCTACTGGGCGTGCATTTAACCCTGTTGATCGGCCCGACCATCGCCGTGCCGGCCCCGATCCAGTTGACCGAAGCGCTACAAAGCGTGCGCGTCTCGCACAGCGACGACCGCCAATCGGGCTTCGAGATCACCTTCCAGATCGGGCGCTCCGGCCCCGCCGACATGCTCGACTACGCGCTGGTCAGCAATCCGCTGCTCAAGCCCTTCAACCGGGTGGTGATCGTCGTGACCTTCAGCGTCATGCCGCGCGTGCTCATGGACGGCATCATCACCCATGTGCAGGTCTCGCCCAGCGACCAGCCCGGCGCCGCGACCATGACCATCATCGGCGAAGATGTCAGCGTGATGATGGACCGCAAGGAGCAGTCCGCCGAACACCCGGCCCAGGACGAGACGATCATTGCCCTCAAGCTGATCGCCAAGTACGCTCAGTACGGTCTCATCCCGCTGGTCATCCCGCCGCCGGCGCTCGACGTGCCCATCCCCATCGAGCGCACCCCGGTGCAGCAGGCGACCGATCTGCAATATCTCAAGCAGATGGCCGCGCGCTACGGCTATGTCTTCTACATCACGCCCGGCCCCGCGCCGCTGACCAACACGGCCTACTGGGGACCGCCCATCCGCGCCGGGGTACCGCAATCGGCGCTCACGATCAACATGGGGCCGGAGACCAACGTGCTGAGCTTCAACGTGCGCAACAACGCCCTGGAACCGACCGTGGTCGAGGGCAAGGTGCAGGATCGCACCACCAACCAGAGCCTGCCGGTGCAGACCTTCGCCAGCCTGCGCCCGCCGCTGGCCGCCTTCCCTGCCTGGGTCGCCAACGCGGCGAACCTGCGCCACGTCCAGTTCCGCGAGAGCGGCGTGAACACCGTGCAAGCCTTCGCCCGCGCCCAGGGCACCATGGACGCCTCCGTGGACGCCGTGGTCGCCGTGGGCGACCTGGACGCCACGCGCTACGGCAACCTGCTACAACCGCGCGGCCTGGTGGGCGTGCGCGGCGCGGGCTATCTGAACGACGGCTTCTGGTATGTCAAGAGCGTGGACCATACCGTCCGCAAGGGCATGTACCAGCAGCACTTTACGCTATCCCGCGAGGGCGTCGGGTCGACAACGCCCACGGTGATCCCATGAGCCAGTTCTTCGGCAAGTACCGCGGCAAAGTCGCCAACAACATCGACCCGATGCAGTTGGGGCGCGTGCAGGTCAGCGTGCCCGCCGTGCTGGGCGAGGGCAGCCTGAGTTGGGCCATGCCCTGCGCGCCCTACGGCGGGCCGGGCGTCGGCTTCTTCACAGTGCCCCCGGTCGGCGCCAACATCTGGGTGGAGTTCGAGGCCGGCGACCCCGACTACCCGATCTGGAGCGGCTGCTTCTGGGGCGTGGGCGAAGTGCCCGCCCAACCGGCCCTGCCCCAGATGAAGGTCTGGAAAACCGACGGCATCACCCTGACCCTGAGCGACCTCCCCGGCGCGGGCGGCTTCACGGTAGAGGTTGGCCCGCCCGTGGTGCCCATCCCGCTGAAGATGGTGTTCAACGCCGCGGGCATCGAGATCACCAACAGCGCGGCCAGCGTCAAACTGACCCCGGCCAGCGTGTCGCTCAACAACGGCGCCCTGGAGGTGATCTGATGCCCGGCTTTCTGTTGCACGTCGGCGCGACGGTACTGTGCGCGCATGGCGGCCAGGCCCAACCGACCGTGCCCAACCCGCGCGTGCTGGTGGGCGGGCAGCCGGTCGTGACCCAGTCCGGCCCCTATGTCGTCGCGGGCTGCCCGTTTGTGCCGCCGGGTGGCAACGGCCCCTGCGTCACCGCGCAGTGGGTGACGGGTGCGACCCGCGTGCTGGCAGGCGGAGTGCCCGTGCTGATGCAAGATAGCCAGGCCATCTGCGCGCCCACGGGCACGCCTTTGATGATCGTAGTCACCCAGGTGCGGGTAAGGGGAATGTGATGCAGATCGACTACCCATACCATTTCGACAGCCGCGGGCGCACCGCGACCACCGACCAGGACGACCACATCCGCGACCTGATCGAGCAGGTGCTGTTCACCGTGCCCGGTGAGCGGGTCAACCGGCCCACCTTCGGCACGGGCCTGCTGCAACTGGTCTTCGCGCCCAACAGCGACGAACTGGCGACGGCCACCCAATTCCTGGTGCAATCGGCGCTGCAACAATGGCTGGGCGACCTGATCCAGGTCGAAGCCGTGGCCGTCGAAAACGTCGACTCGACCCTGCGCCTGACCGTCCAATACACCGTCCGGCGCACCCAGCAGCGCCAGGTCGCGCAGTTCTCCCGCGAGGTTTGAGCATGGCCACTCAGTACCGCTGCCGCAACCAGGCTCGCCGCATCGCCGTCCGCGAAACGCTCGGCGGCGACGGCCAACCGCTACGCAACGGCATCGACTTCCTGGAAGTCGGCGCCGACCAGCAGACGTTGCGCGTGCATTTCATCCACAACCTGCCGGTTAGCCCCGACCCGGTGCTGACGCGCGACAACGTGCGCATCGACGGCGGCGTCCGCATCACGGGCATCAAAGTCGCGGCGGTGAACTCCGTAGACGATGTGCTCACCGTCGTGACCGACCGGGCCGGGGATTTCTCCACCTACACGCTGCGCCTGGTCACGTCGCCAACCAATTCCGCGCCGCCCCCGCCGATGGACGTGCAACTGAGCGAGGTGCAATTCACCTTCAAGGTCGATTGCCCCAGCGACTTCGACTGCGCGCCGGAGACGGCCTGCCCGCCCGAGGCGCCGCCGGAGCCGCTCATCGACTACCTGGCAAAGGATTACGCCAGCTTCCGCCGCCTGATGCTCGATCGGATGGCGGTGATCATGCCTGACTGGCGCGAGCGCAACGCCGCCGATGTGGGTATTGCCGCCGTCGAGGTATTGGCCTACGCGGGCGACCAGCTCAGCTATTACCAGGACGCGGTCGCGACCGAGGCGTACCTGGGCACGGCGCGCAAGCGGGTCTCGATCCGCCGCCACGCCCGCCTGCTCGACTACCCGATGCACGACGGCGCCAACGCCCGCGCCTGGGTGCAGTTGCAGGTCGATGCCGACAACGTGCAGGTGCCGCGCGGCACGCCGCTGCTGACCCAGATCGAGGCGCCGCGCGGCGCGCTGGCGCCCGACGCGACGGCGGTGAACGTGGCGATGGGCCAGGGCGCGCAGATCTTCGAGACCCTGGACGACATCCGGCTCTACGTGGGGCATAACGAGATCAGGTTCTATACCTGGGGCGACGAATCCTGCTGCCTGCCGCGCGGCGCCACCCAGGCGACCTTGCGCAACCCCGGCAACAGCCTGCAAAACCTGGCCGCGGGCGATGTGCTGATTTTCGAGGAGGTGCGCGGCCCCGAGACGGGCGTGCCCGGCGATGCCGACGCAACCCACCGCCACGCCGTGCGCCTCACCCGCGTCACCTTCACCGAGGACCCGCTGTTCCCCGAAACGCCCGGCGACCCGCCCGAAGCGCAACGCCTGCGCGTGGTGGATATCGAGTGGGCGGTCAGCGACGCCCTGCCCTTCCCGCTCTGTCTGTGGGACGTGGAAGACGCGACCGCGCCCGGCCCGAAGCAGCCGGTGAGCGTGGCGCGGGGCAATATCGTGCTGGCCGACCATGGCCGCACCTTTACCGGCGAAGCCCTGGCCGCCCTGCCGGTCATCGGCGACTACCGGCCGCAGTTGCAGCGCGGGCCGCTCACCCAACAGGGCCGCGCTCGCGACGACTTCGGGCGGCTGCTGCATGACCCCGATACCGGCCAGCCCATCCCGTATGACCGCACCGCCCCGGCGAGCGCCGCGCTGCGCTGGGAGCCGGGCGACGTATTGCCGGCTATCACGCTGCTGGAGAACGGCACGGAGAATATCCTCTGGTATCCGCAGCGCGACCTGCTGAACAGCGACCGCTTCGCCACCGACTTTGTCGTCGAAACCGAGGACGACGGCACTGCCACCCTGCGCTTCGGCGACGGGGTGCTGGGCCGCCCGCCGCCTGCAGGGTTAACGGCGACGTACCGGGTGGGCAACGGGCGCGTGGGCAACGTCGGCGCCGAGGCCATTGCCCATGTGCTGACCAACGATACGGCCATTATCAACGCCCGCAACCCGCTGCCGGCGCAGGGCGGCCTGGAACCGGAGCCGATCGAGCAGGTGCGCCTCTACGCGCCGCAGGCGTTCCGCACCCAGGAGCGCGCCGTCACCGCCGACGACTATGCCGCCGTCACCGAGCGACACCCCGAGGTGCAAAAGGCCGCCGCGACCCTGCGCTGGACCGGAAGCTGGTACACCGTGTTCATCACCGTGGACCGCGCGGGCGGGCTGCCCATCGACGCCGCGTTCGAGAACGACGTGCGCGCCTTCCTGGAACGGTTCCGCATGGCCGGTCACGACGTTGAGATCGACGCGCCGCTGTTCGTGCCGCTGGA
>DASSGZ010000149.1:0-4552 GCA_035693165.1 Chloroflexia bacterium
AGATACCGAGCAACGCATGGGTTTTAGGCTTGGCGCCACGGCTGCCGATGGGGTCGGGCAGCCCAGCCTGCGATGTCCATTGCTGCCTGGCCCGCAGATCTGCGCTATCTCTAGGCAGAAAGATATGGGTAATGGAAAGCCGCCGCGGGGAGGGGAGGTTACCGCTGGCGCGTTCCCCCCTTCCCGCGGCGGGAAGGGGGGCAGGGGGGTTAGGTTAGGCGGGCCGCGCTTGACATCCACGCCTGCGTTCCCTATAATACAGAGGTTATGCCGCGCCCGATGCGTGGATGGGAGTTATGTGTCTGATGGACATGGAATTTAATGTTGCCCAGCTCATGAAAGAGCCGGTCGGCGCCAAGCGCAGCTATGAGTTCGGCACGCCCGAATTGCTGCTCAGCGAGGCGCTGCCGGGGGAGTCGCAGGCGCTGGTGGCGCGGGATGTGCAGGGCCAGATCACGCTGACCCGGCTGCGGGCGCAGGTGCGCGCCGTGGGCAACGTGCAGGCCCAGGTCGAACTCCAATGCAGCCGCTGCCTGGAATCCTTTGTGACCGCTGTGGAGGCGCCGCTGGACGAACTGTTCAAGCAGACCATTGACGTGGTCAGCGGCCACCCGCTGCCCGAAAGCGACCGCCCGGACGAGGACGAGGACGACCTGTTCCCCATCAGCCAGAACCATATCCTCGACCTGACCGAGCCCGTGCGCCAGGCGTTGCTGGTCGCGCTGCCCATGCAGCCCTTGCACAGCGAGGACTGCCGGGGTCTCTGCCCCACCTGTGGCACCAATTGGAACCTGGCCCAGTGTGATTGCGCCCCCGAAGAAGGCGATCCGCGCTTCGCCGCGCTCTCGAATTTGCTGGCCGATTTTGACACCAGCGACCGGCATTCTAACAACTAGGACACCCTCGCCGCCCGCGGCGAACCAGCAACCGTAGCAAAGGAGTTTGACAAGGTCATGGGAGCTGTCCCCAAGCAACGAATCTCGCGCGCGCAGCAGGGCAAGCATCGCACCGGCTACCGCGCGAAGACGATCCACGTCGTCGAGTGCCCGAATTGCCACAACCTGCACCGCTCGCACTATGTGTGCCCGTCGTGCGGCACCTATAAGGGCCTGCAAGTGTACGAAATCAAGCAGGCCAAGACCGAGGAGTAATCCCGGTTGCCCCGCGGCGGCGACAGCATCATCCGAGGCTGCCGCCGCCGCGAGTTCTATCCGTGGGCTTCGTCATTCAGGAGCATGGTTGTGAAGAACTACGCCGCAATTCGCGGATGGGGCATGTACGCGCCGGAGCGTGTCATGTCCAACGACGAGATGGCTACATTTGTCGAAACCTCGGATGAGTGGATCCGCTCGCGCACCGGCATCGCCCAGCGCCACATCCTCGCCGATGACGAAACCACCTCCACCCTCGCCACCCACGCCGCGCGCCAGGCCCTGGCCCAGGCGGACCTCCCCGCCGACCAGTTGGACCTGATCATCGTCGCCACCTGCACGCCCGATTATCTATTGCCCTCGACCGCCTGCCTGGTCCAGGAGGCGCTGGGCGCCAAGAACGCCGCCGCCTTCGACCTGGGCGCCGTCTGCTCGGGCTTCATGTATGCCCTGGTCACGGGCACCCAGTTCGTGCAAACCGGCAATTACCGCAACGTGCTGGTGGTCGGGGCCGAGTCGCTGAGCCGCTTCCTGAACTTCAAGGACCGCACCACCTGTGTGCTGTTCGGCGACGGCGCGGGCGCGGTCGTGTTGCAGGCCAACGAGTCTCCGGCGGGCGTGCTGTCCTTCGTGCTCAATGCCCAGGGGTCGGGCGCGGACCTGATCAAGATCCCGGCGGGCGGCAGCGCCGCGCCCGGTATGCGCGGGTCGCTGGCCGAAGAAGATTATTATATCCATATGAGCGGCGGCGAGGTCTACCAGTTCGCCGTGCGCACCATGAGCGACGATTCCGTCAATGCCGTGCGCAAAGCCGGCTTGACGCTCGACGACATCGACCTGATTATTCCGCACCAGGCCAATATCCGCATCATCGAGGCCGTCTCCAAGCGCATCGACTTCCCGATGAGCAAGTTCTTCGCCAATATCGACCGCATGGGCAACACCTCCGCCGCCTCGATCCCGATGGCGTTGTGCGAAGCGGTCGCGGCGGGGCGCGCCCGGCCGGGCGCCAACCTCGTCTTCGTCGGCTTCGGCTCGGGCCTCACCAGCGGCGCCACGGTTGTGCGCTGGGGGTGGGACGGGTGACGGAGACCGCGCAAACCGGGGCCGCGTGGGTCTTTCCGGGCCAGGGGTCGCAGACCGTCGGCATGGGCCGGGCGCTCTACGAGGCGATTCCCGCGGTGCGCGCGCTGTATGATGAAGCCGACGCCGTGCTGGGCTTCGCCCTGTCGCGCCTCTGTTTCGAGGGGCCGGAAGCCGAGTTGAATCGCACCGTGAACGCCCAGCCCGCCCTCGTCGTGACCAGCCTGGCCCACCTGGTGGCCCTGCGTGAGCGTGGCGTGCCGGTCCCCGCGCCGCAGTTCGTGGCCGGGCACAGCCTGGGCGAGTACAGCGCGCTGCTGGCCGCGGGCGCCTGGTCGCCGGCCGGCGCGCTGCGCGTGGTGCGCGCGCGCGGCGAGGCCATGCAGGCCGCGGGCGACCAGAGTCCCGACGGCAGCGGCATGGCCGCCGTGCTCGGCGCCGGCGATGCCATGCTGGCCGAGGTCTGCGCCGCCTGCGATGTGGACCTGGCGAACTTCAACGCGCCGGGCCAGACGGTGATCAGCGGCAGCCGCAGCGGCGTGGAGCGGGCCGGCGCGCTGGCGAAGGAACGCGGCGCGCGCCGCGTCATGCCCCTGGCCGTCAGCATCGCCTCGCACTCGCGGCTGATGCGCCCCGCCGCCGCCCAGATGGAAGGCATCCTGGCCGGGGTCGCGTTGCAGCCCCCGCAGGTGCCGCTGATCCCCAACGTCACCGCGCAACCCACCACCAACCCCGCCGAGATCCGCCGCCTGCTGGTCGCACAGCTTTACTCCCCGGTACGCTGGGTCGAGTCGGTGCAGTTCATGACCGGCGCCGGCGTGACCACGTTCTGGGAGATCGGCGCGGGCAAGGTGCTGGGCGGCCTGATCAAGCGTATCGCGCCATCCGCCGTCGTTGAGCAATCGGAGGCTTACCTGTGAAAGTCATTGCCGAGGTCACCTTCTCGCCGCTGGGCACGGAAACCCCGAGCCTCAGCCGCTATGTGGCCGCCGCGCTGGCGACGCTGGCCGAGCAGCCGGGCGTGACCTACCAGTTGAACCCCATGGGCACCGTGCTCGAAGGCGAGCGATCCGCCGTGTGGGCCGCCTGCGAGGCGATGAACGACGCCATCTTCGCGGCGGGCGCGCAGCGCGTGGGCACCACGCTGAAGATCGACGAGCGCCGCGACAAACCGACCTCCATGCAGCATAAAGTCGACACGGTCAACGAGCAAGTCCGTGCCGGCCACTCCTAGTCCCATGTTCAATAAGATCCTGGTAGCCAACCGCGGCGAGATCGCCCTGCGCGTGGTGCGCGCCTGCCGCGAGCTGGCCGTGCCCTCCGTCGTCGCCTTCTCCGAGGCCGACCGCGATACCCTGGCCGTGCGCGAAGCCGACGAGGCCGTCTGCATCGGCCCGGCGCCGCCCGCCAAGAGCTATCTGCATATCCCGGCCATCATGAGCGCCGCGCTGATCAGCGGCTGCGACGCGATCCACCCCGGCTACGGCTTTCTCTCGGAAAACCCCTACATCGGCGAGATCTGCGCGCAGTTGGGCATCACCTTCATCGGCCCGTCGCCCGAGGTGATCGAGCGCATGTCCGACAAGGCCCGCGCCCGCCAGATCATGAGCGAGGCGGGGTTGCCGGTGCTGCCGGGCAGCCAGGCGCTGGTGAACGAAGCCGAGGCCCGCGAGCGCGCGACGGCCATCGGCTATCCCGTGCTGCTCAAGGCCGTGGGCGGCGGCGGCGGGCGCGGTATGCGCGTGGTCGAGAACGAGTTCGACCTGACCGACGCCTACGCCGTGGCCGCCAACGAAGCCCGCGCCGCCTTCGGCAACGCCGATCTCTACCTGGAGAAGTACCTGACCGCGCCGCGCCACGTCGAGGTGCAGGTGCTGGGCGACAACTATGGCCACATCATCCACCTGGGCACGCGCGATTGCTCGCTGCAACGGCGCCACCAGAAAGTGCTCGAAGAGGCGCCCGCCCCCGGCCTCAGCGAGGCCGTGCTCAAGGCCATCGGCGCGGCGGCGGTGAAGGGCTGCAAATATATCGGCTACCAGAATGCCGGCACCCTGGAGTTCCTGGTCGACCGCGACGGCGCGTTCTATTTCATGGAGATGAACACCCGCATCCAGGTCGAGCACGGCGTCACCGAGATGATCACGGGCATCGATCTGGTCAAGTGGCAGATCCGCATCGCCGCGGGCCAACCCTTGACGGTCCAGCAGAAAGAGATTAGAATAGCGGGGCACGCCATCGAGTGCCGGATCAACGCTGAAGACCCGGCCAAGGGCTTCCTGCCTCAGGCGGGCGTGATCGATCTGTTCTTGCCGCCT
>DASSGZ010000150.1:0-3179 GCA_035693165.1 Chloroflexia bacterium
CCTGGGGGGCCGGCGGCTGGTTCACCTGGGAGGCTCATCAATCGACGCCGCGCATTTTCGCGACCGCATGCGCGCCATGGGCGTGCAACCCCTCACCCGCCCCGCCCCGCGCGACCCGCCGGAGGGGATGCCCTTCCCTGCGCCAGGGTTAGACAGTCTGCCCGACGGGGCACTCCCGGCCAGCGAGACCGAAACGCGCCCGCCGTTGGAGGAGGCGCTGCCCGGCGCCTGGCACGACACGCCGCATGGTCGCTGCTTCGCCACCGAATACCGCTACACGCTCGATCATCAGCATGGCAGCGTGCCGCTGGCGCAGTTGCTGGATCTGCCCGACGAAACCCTGAGCCACCTGGGGCGCAACGGCGATTTTGCCGGGGTCGACCGGCGCCGGCTGCTCTTCTTCGATACCGAGACGACCGGCCTGGCCGGCGGCACCGGCACCTATGTCTTCCTGGCCGGCCTCGGCTTCTTCGACGGCGACAGCTTCGTCGTCCGCCAGCTCTTCCTGCCCGACCTGCAATCCGAGCGCGCGCTGCTGCACGCCTTCAACGACCTGCTGGGCCGCAGCGCCTGCCTGGTCAGCTTCAACGGGCGCGCCTTCGACTGGCCGCTGATCGAGTCGCGCTTCACGCTCAGCCGCATGCGCCCGATCCAGGGCGCGCCGCTGCATCTCGACCTGCTGGCGCCCGCGCGGCGCGTTTGGAAGGACCGCCTGCCGTCGTGCGCGCTCGGGTCGCTGGAAGCGCACGCGCTCCACTTCCGGCGCCGGGGCGACGTGCCGGGCTGGCTCATCCCGTCGCTCTATTTCCAATACCTGCGCGGCGGCGGCATCAACGCGCTGCTGCCCGTCTTCGAGCATAACCGGCTCGACGTGCTGTCGCTGCTGGCGCTGGCCGGGTATATGGGCAGCCTGCTGCAGGCACCCGACGCCGCGAACCTGGAGAGCGCCGAGTGCTACGGTCTGGCGCGCCTGTACGAAGACCTGGACAACTACGAAGCCGCCGTGCGCTGCTACGAACGCGCCTTGCAGGGCGCCATCAGCCCTGCCTTGCGCGCCCTGACCCTGCAACGGCTGCCCCTGGCCCACAAGAAGCTGAGCCACCACCACGAGGCGCTGCGCATCTGGGAGGAGCTGGTGGCCCGCGAGACCACGCTGGTCTTCCCGTACATCGAGCTTGCCAAACACTACGAGCACCACACCCGCGAGTACGCACAAGCCGTGGTCCTGGTCAACCGCGCCCTGGCCCTCTGCCAGGATCCGTGGGTGCGGGCGACGCTGCCCCGCAATACCAGCGCCGACCTGGAGCGCCGCCGCGTCCGCCTCGAAGCCAAAATCGCCCGCGCCGCCGCCCGGCCCAGCCGCAAAAAGACTGTGCCCGCCGACACAGCATCCGCGGGCAGCCTCCCGTAAGCGACAGTACAACCCCTGTTCGTAGTCCAGCACAGCTAACAAGCGCGGTGTGCCGCCGGGGATCGCCTACTTGCGGACGGTGGCGATCTTCTGCATGGTGTCTTCGATCGCGGGCGCGGTCGTCAGGCGGGTGTCATCGACCACGGTGCCGTCTTTCAGGAAGATGATCCGATCGGCATAGGCGGCCATGCGGGCGTCGTGCGTGACCATGACTACGGTGCGGCCCCATTCGTCCACGGCCTGGCGCAAGAGGTGCAGCATGTCGTCGGCGGCGCGCGAGTCCAGGTTGCCGGTCGGCTCGTCGGCCAGGATCAGCACGGGCTCGGTCACGAGGGCGCGGGCCAGGGCCACGCGCTGCTGCTGGCCGCCGGAAAGCTGGTCGGGCCGGTTGCCCAGCCGGTCGCCCAGGCCCAGCCGGGTCAGCCAGTCGGTTGCGCGCGCCTGCGCGTCTTTGGGCCGGGCGCCCAGGGCCAGCGGGAGGGTCACATTTTCCAGCGCCGACAGCACCGGGATCAGGTTGAAGAACTGGAACACGAAGCCGATCTTCTCCCGCCGGGTGACGGTGAGCGCCGTATCGTTCAGAGTCGAGAGGTCCACGCCGTCGAGCAGCACGCGGCCCGCGGTCGGGGTGTCCAGGCCGCCGAGCAAATGCAGCAGCGTCGATTTGCCACAGCCGCTCGGCCCCATGATCGCCACCAGTTCCCGCGGGTTGATGCTCAGATTGACCTGATCCAGTGCCGTAACCGCCGCGCTGCCCTTGCCGTAGACCTTGGTCAGCCGCTCGGTTTGCAAAAGGGCCATGCGAAGTCTCCTCTATGTCTCCGTTCTGCTCGCGCCGTTATTTGCCGGCGCCGTTTTTCTCGGGGGATGCTTTGCGGGGTCGCCCGCGCTGGCGGGGCGTCGGCAACGGCATTGGTTGCGCGCGAATATCGTCCAGCCGGCTTTCGACCATATCGAGCCAGCGCAACTCGGCCTCGGTGTGCATGATGGCGCTGTCGAGCAACAGGATCTGTGCCAGTTCCTGGGCCGGGTTCGCAGCGTTGCGACGCGTGGTCAGGTCGTGCAACTCCTGGAACAGTTCGCGCCGCTGCACGTGGAGCACCAGGTGCGGTCGCTCCGCCCGCGTGACAATCGCCAGCATCAGCTTCAGGTAAAATTCATCGCGGAGGCGGTAGTCGCGCGGCACCGCCGCGTGCCACCAGCGGAGCAGCGCCGCGCGGCCCTCGTCGGTCAGCGCCCAGACCCGTTTGTCCGGCCCGCCGCCCTTTTCCACCCCTTCTTCATACACCAGCCCGTCGCGGGCCAGGCGTTCGAGGCTGCTGTAGATCTGCCCCGAGTTCAACTCCCAGTTCCCGCCCACGGCGGCCTCGAAGAGATCGTGCAACTCATACCCGTGGCGCGATTGCTGCGACAGCAACGCCAGCAGCGCATGTTGCACGGGACCGCGCTCGATCTTGCTTCGGGTTGGGGTTGAGGTCATAAATACCTACTTGCTATCTAGATTTCAGGTAAAATATACACCTGGTATCTAGTTTCGTCAATAGGACTTTTGGCGGATCTTCCACGTCGCTGCCGCTGACCCCGTCCGGCGCCCGCCTCCGATGGGACACGCTCGCCGTTGGGTGCGCCTGATGGTTTGGCATCTCGGTGGGCGACCAACCTAACCCCCCTGGGCCCCTCCCCGCCTTGGGAGGGAAGGAATCGCCTGAGCCAGATAAAGTAACTCTCCTCCCCGCTGCGGGGAGGGGCGGGGGGAGAGGTTGCCCGC
>DASSGZ010000151.1:0-18311 GCA_035693165.1 Chloroflexia bacterium
TGGCCCACTCTACGGATGTTAGCCAGTTCGAGCGAACTTGCCGGGAAATCATCGAAAAAATTGACGCCACGGTTCTTGAGGCATATGCGCTACAACCGGCACTACATCGCAAACTAACGGCTTACTTTGCCGGGCAGAAGCGTCCCGGCCCGGTACGGTTTGATCTTATTCCGTCGCCCGCCGTTCCGAATCGATCCCTGTACGGGCTGTGGGCCGACTTAGGATCGGCTCCTTCCGCCGAGGAAATCGATCAGGCGCGGCGAGAGGCATGGGCAAACTTCACCATATCGGATAGCCCCTGATGCTTACCGCCGTCGCGGATACCCACACCATTATCTGGTATCTGTTTGGAGACAAGCAACTATCAGCACCAGTTGGAGCTTTTTTCACGGCAACGGCGGGGACAGGAGATCAAATCGGAATCTCATCAATTACCCCTACTGAAATTATCTACCTAATCGAGAAAGGGAAGATCCCACCCGATACATTTAGCCGCTTGAAACGAGCCTTGGTCCAACCACCGACTCTCCTAATCGAAATCCCACTCGATATTCGAATCACTGGCGCCAGGCAGGCTATTGCCCGCGCTCAAGTTCCGGACATGCCCGATCGTATTATCGCAGCGACAGCGCTGTACTTTGGGGTTCCGGTGCTTACACGCGATGCTGCAATCCAAGGCTCAAATGTCCAAACAATTTGGTGATGCCCTCGATAGCGATGCACGAGCGCCGGGTTGCCTGCTCATTCACGGGTTGCACCCGCCTTGACACTCCCGCGCCCGGCGGATAGAATGATAGCATCCAGGCGGCGTTCGACCCGATGCCGAGTCCGCCCCTGTGGCGCAATGAAGATCCGTGGCAGTGTTCGCGCCCAGCGCCGTCGTTGTGACACGCGCTGGGCGTGTTGTGTCTAGCAAGTTGAAGGGCTGTATGCTGGTAATGAAATTTGGCGGCACGTCGGTGGGCAGCGCCGCACGCATCCGCGAAGTCGCCGGGCTGGTGCAGCGTACCGCCGCCGAGGAACCGGTCGTCGTGGTGGTGTCCGCGGTCAGCGGCGTGACCGATAGCCTGATCGCGGCGGCGCGCCAGGCGGCGGAGGGCCGGCGGTTGCAAGCCATCCAGCACGCCATCGGCATCGAGCAGCGCCATACCGAGATTCTGCACGCGCTGGACCTGCCCGCCGAGGAGCAGCAGAGCATGGCGACCGAATTGCGCGCCTTGAGCGGCGACCTGGAAAACTTCATCCACAGCGTCGGCACGCTGGGCGAGCTCACGCAGCGCACGCTCGACTACATCAGCAGCATGGGCGAGCGCATGAGCTGCCGCTTGCTGGCCGCCACCCTGCGCGCCGCAGGCCAGCCCGCCGAGGCCGTGGACGCCACCAAGGTCATCGTCACCGACGGCAACTTCGGCCACGCCTTCCCGCTGATGGACCCGACGCGGGCGCAGGCCGAAGCCGTGCTGGCCCCGCGCCTGCGCGAGGGCCGCGTGCCCGTCGTCACCGGCTTCATCGGCGCCACCGAGTCGGGCATCGTGACCACGCTGGGCCGCGGTGGCTCGGATTATTCCGCCGCCATCCTGGGGAGCGCGCTCGGCGCCCGCGAGGTCGTGATCTGGACCGACGTGGACGGCGTGATGACCGCCAACCCGCGCGTGGTACACGGCGCGCGCACGCTGCCGCACATGTCGTACCTGGAAGCCGCCGAGATGTCGTATTTCGGGGCCAAGGTGCTGCACCCCAAGACCATCGCCCCGGCGGTCGAGGGCGGCATCCCTGTGCGCATCAAGAACACCTTCGCGCCCGACGCGCCCGGCACACTCATCACCGCCGAAGCCCCGCCCGCCGACACGCCCATCCGCGCCATCACGGCCATCTCGCGCCTGGCCCTGCTGACCTTGCAGGGCAAGGGCATGGTTGGCCTGCCCGGCGTGGCCGCCCGGCTCTTTTCGACCATCGCCCAGGAACAGATCAACGTGCTGATGATCTCGCAGTCGTCGTCCGAGTACAACATCTGCGTGCTGATCGAGGAAGCCTACGCCGCCCAGGCCCAGGCGGCCATCGAGCGGCAATTCGCGCTCGAACAGAGCCAGGGCTTGATCGAGGGTCAGACCGTGCGCAGCGGCGTCTCGATTGTCGCCGTGATCGGCGCGGGGATGCGCGGCAAGCCGGGCGTCACCGGGCAGATCTTCACCGCACTGGCCGACGACGGCATCGAGGTGCTGGCAATTGCCCAGGGGTCGTCGGAATTGAACCTGTCGTTTGTCGTCGCCGGGGCGCAGGAGGATGCGGCCGTGCGGGCGATCCACCACCACTTCGGGTTAGACCGATGAGCCGGCCTGACTGTACCCACGCCCGCGCCGTGCGCGTCCGCGTGCCCGCCACGGCGGCCAATCTCGGCCCCGGCTTCGACGTGCTCGGCCTGGCGCTGACGCTCTATAACGAGTTCACCGTGCGCGAGACGGGCGGGCGCCTGCACATCACCGTCGCCGGGGCCGACGGCCTGCCCGACGACGAGTCGAATCTGTTCTACCGCGCCTTCGCCGCCCTTTGCCGCGAGACGGGGCGGCCCGTGCCCGGCCTGCGCATCCACATGGCGCTGCGCATCCCCAGCGGGCGCGGGCTGGGCAGCAGCGCCACTGCCGTCGCCGGGGGGCTACAGGCGGCCAATGCCCTGCTCGGCATCGACCTGTCGCCGGAGGAACTGCTGCCGCTGGCCGTGCGCCTGGAACACGGACACCACCCGGACAACGTCGCGCCCGCGCTGCTCGGCGGGTTGGTCGCCAATACCTGCACGGGCGACACCATCCACAGCGTGCGCCTGCCCTTCCCCGACGACATGCTGGCGGTGGTCTTCATCCCCGATTTCGAGATGGACACGGTGCGCGGGCGCAAGCTGATGCCCGCCCACTACGCGCAGGCCGACGTAGTGTTCAACACCAGCCGCGTGGCCCTGTTCCTGGCCGCGCTGACCAGCCGCCGCTACGACCTGCTCGGCGCGGCCATGGAAGACCGCCTGCACCAGCCTTACCGCACGCAACTCTTCCCCGCGCTGCCCGCGCTCATCGCGGCGGCACGGGGGGCAGGGGCCTGGGGCGCCTGCCTATCGGGCGGCGGCTCGACCGTGCTGGCGCTCACACCGCGCGGGCCGGTCGCCGAGCAGATCGGCGCGGCCATGGCACAGGCCGCCGAAGCAGCGGGCGGCATCGGCGGCGAGGTCTGCGTGCTGGAGATCGAGCGGCAGGGCGCCACCGCCTGCCTGGCCGGGGAGGACGACCTATGAGCGCAATGCTGGCTTGCGCCGTCTGCGGGCGGGACTACCCCCGCGACGAGGTGCGCTACCGCTGCGACTGCGGGGAAACGCTGGAGGTCGCCTTCGCGCCGGACGACCCCGTGCGCCGGGGCGTGACCCCCGCGCTGTTCGGCGGGCGCCTCGCAGCCCGGCGTGGCACTATTGCTAGCGGCACCTGGCGCTTCCGCGAGTTGCTGCCTGCCTTCGCCGACGACGAGATCGTCAGCAAGCTCGAAGGCAACACCAACCTCTACCCGGTGGGCGCGAGCGAACGCGGCGGCCCCGGTCGCCTGGGCGCTTATGCGGGCCTCGACACGCTCTACCTGAAGCACGAGGGCGAGAACCCCACCGGCAGCTTCAAGGACCGCGGCATGACCGTGGGCGCCAGCCAGGCCCGCCGCCTGGGGGCGCGCGCCGTGGCCTGCGCCTCCACCGGCAACACCTCGGCCTCGCTGGCCGCCTACGCCGCGCAGGCGGGCATCCCCTGCTTCGTCTTCATCCCTGCCGGGGCCGTGGCCGTCGGCAAGCTGGCCCAGACGCTGGGCTACGGCGCCGTCACCGTGCAGGTGCAGGGCGACTTCGACGATGCCATGCGCCTGGTGCAGGAAGTCAGCGCCGACCTGGGCATCTACCTGCTCAACTCGATCAATCCTTTCCGCATCGAGGGCCAGAAGACCATCGGCTGGGAACTGTTGCAGGATCTGGACTGGCAGGCGCCCGACTGGATCGTGCTGCCCGCGGGCAACCTGGGCAACACCGCCGCCCTGGGCAAGGCCCTGGCCGAAGCTCATGCCCTGGGCCTGATCGAACGGGTACCGCGCGTGGCCGCGATCCAGGCTAGCGGCGCCGCACCTTTCTATCGTGGCTACCAGACCGGCTTTGCCGCGCCCATCCGTGTCCACGCCGAGACGGTCGCCACGGCCATCAAGATCGGCAATCCCGTCAGCTACCGCCGCGCCGTCGCCGTCGTGCGCGCCACCGAGGGCGTGGTTGCTGCTGTCGACGACGCGGCGATCCTCGACGCCAAGGCGCAGATCGACTGCGCGGGCATCGGTTGCGAACCCGCCAGCGCCGCCACCCTGGCCGGCGTGCGCCAACTGGTGGCCGCCGGGGTGATCGCGCGGCACGCCGTCGTCGCGGGCATCCTGACCGGCCACATGCTGAAGGACCCGGACACCACGATCCGCACGGCCGCGGCGGCCCAGCGCGAACCGCTGTCCGTCGCCGCCGACCGCCGGGCCGTCGCCACGCTGCTGGCCCCCTATTTGCGGTAGGCATTGCGGAGCCACATATTGCCATCCTATACCGGCAAAGCCTGCCGGGCGCGCCTAACGTATTCTTATTAGAAGGCTTATCGTACCCGCTAAAGGAGGCTAAGACGATGCCGTTGCAAGCCATTAACCCCGCCACCGAGGAAGTTGTGGCGACCTATCCGGAGTCCACCCCGGCCCAGGTGGACGAAGCGCTGGCCCAGGCCCACGCGGCCTACGGCGCCTGGCGCACCACATCCTTCGCGGAGCGCGCCAAGGCGGTGCGCGGCCTGGCCGCCACCCTGCGCGACCGCAAGGCCAAGCTCGCCCGCCTGATCACCACCGAGATGGGCAAGCCGATCACCGAGTCCGAGGCCGAGATCGAGAAGTGCGCCTGGAACTGCGAATATTACGCCGACAACGGCGAGCGGTTCCTCGCCAACGAGGCCATCGCCACCAACGCCCGCGAGAGCTACGTCCAATTCACCCCGCTGGGCGTGGTGCTGGCGATCATGCCCTGGAATTTCCCCTTCTGGCAGGTGATCCGCTTCGCCGCGCCGGCCATGATGGCGGGCAACGCCGCCGTGCTCAAGCACGCCTCGAACGTGCCGGGCTGCGGGCTCGCCATCGAAGACCTGTTCCGCGCGGGCGGCTTCCCCGACGGCATCCTGCGCACGGTGCTGGTGCCCGGCGCCGCCGCCGAACAGATGATTGCCGACCCGCGCGTGCGTGCCGTCACGCTCACCGGCAGCGACATCGCCGGCGCGCGGGTCGCGGCGGCGGCAGGGCACGCGCTGAAGAAGCTCGTGCTGGAACTGGGCGGCTCGGACCCCTACATCGTCCTGGCCGATGCCGACCTGGACGCCGCCGCCACCGTCGCCGCCAAGGCCCGCAACATCAACGCCGGCCAGAGTTGCATCGCCGCCAAGCGGTTCATCGTCGTCGAGGACGTGGCCGACGCCTTTGAGGCGCGCTTCAAGGCCGCCGTCGAAGCGCTCAAGATCGGCGACCCGCTCGACCCGGCCACCCAGATCGGCCCGATGGCGCGCGGCGACCTGCGCGATGCCCTGCAAGACCAGGTCCAGCGGTCGGTGGCGATGGGCGCCCAGGTGCTGACCGGCGGCGCCCCGCGCGAGGGCAAGGGCTACTACTACCCGCCCACGATCCTCACCCATGTCACGCCCGAGATGCCGGTCTTCCGCGAGGAGACCTTCGGCCCGGTCGCCGCCGTCATCCGCGCCCGCGACGAAGACGCCGCCCTCGCGCTCGCCAACGACACCGTCTACGGGCTTGGCTCGAACCTCTGGACGGCCGATATGGACCGGGCGCGCACCCTGGCCCGGCGCATCGAGGCCGGGGCCGTCTTCATCAACGGCATGGTGGCATCCGACCCGCGCCTGCCCTTCGGCGGCGTCAAGCGCAGCGGTTATGGCCGCGAACTCTCCGCCTTCGGCATCCGCGAGTTTGTCAACATCCAGACGGTCTGGATCGGCCCCGCCGCCACCACCGCGCCGGTGCAGACCGCCACGGAGTAGCCGGCCCGCTCCCGGATGCAACCAGCGCGCCGCTACACAGTTATGATTGTGTAGCGGCGCGCTTTCTCGCGCTCGTCGCCGGGCAATTCGCGAAATCCGTATGCTGTACCGCGCATGGGCTTCGTTTCGCACCGCCATGCGGCGAATCCCGTAACGGACCGGCGTTTCGCACGATAATGTAGACATATAGCATACGCAGATTGGCACCAGATATAGTATAATACACGCAACAGCCCGCTTGGCGGGGGCTGAACCGCTCAGGAGCGCACGAGGCGCGCTCACGAGGACCCGTCCGTGAACCCGTACTGGCAGCCCTACATCCCAGACCCCATCGCCGCCGATATTGTCGCCCACCCGGACCGTAGCCCGGTGGGCCGGGAACTGCGCTTCCCTGCCGTGGCCCTCTTCGCCGACATCTCCGGCTTCACCGCGCTGAGCGAGGCGCTCGGCCAGGCCGGCACCAGCGGCACCGAAGAACTGACCACCATCCTCAACAACTATTTCGGCCCGATGATCGCCCTCATCCACAGCTATTCGGGTGTGATCGGCGGGTTCGGCGGCGACGGCATGACCGTGCTGTTTCCTTACACGCCGCGCAACCGCCAGGCCGTGGTCCGCCGCGCTATCCAGTGCGCGCTCGATATGCAGGCCGCCATGCCCCACTACGCCGCCATCCGCACCCGCGCCGGCATCTTCGGCATGGGCATGCAGGCCGGACTGGGCATGGGCGAAGTCCTCTGCACCACCGTCGGCGATCCGGCTCTGCGCCTGGTGCCGGTGATCGCCGGGGCCGCCGTGGACCGCTGCGCCGAGGCCGAGCGCTACGCCGGGCGCGGCGAGGTCGTGGTCCATAACGCGCTGCTGCCCTATGCCGGGGCCGCCGTCACCGGCGCCGCCCGCGACGAGTTTACCGTCGTGACCCGGCTGGCCCGCCCGGCCCTGCCGCACATCGCCATGCCGCCGCCCGTGGTACCCTCGCCCGCCATCCAGCCCACGCTGCAAGCCTACCTGCACCCGGCCATCGCCGCGCGGCTGCGCCACGGGCAGGGCGGCTTCATCAACGAGTACCGCGCCGTCACGATGCTCTTCGCCGGGTTCAGCGGCTTCGACTACGACCACGACCCGGACGTGGTGGCGAAGTTGCAGGACTATTTCGGCGCCGTTACGCGCATCGTGGCCCGCTACGACGGCTACCTGAACAAGATCGACATAGGAGACAAAGGCAGCACCTACCTGGTGCTGTTCGGCGCGCCGGTAGCCCACGAGAACGACCCGGAGCGCGCCCTGCGCTGCGCGGCGGAGTTGCAGGCGCTGCCCGGCGTGCCCGCCCATATGGGCCTCAACACCGGCCTCGTCTATTGTGGCAACGTGGGCGCGGCGGCCCGCCAGGAGTACACGGTCATCGGCGGGGCGGTCAACCTCGCCACGCGGCTCATGCAGGTGGCGGGCAGCGGCCAGATCCTGCTGACCGACTTCACCCGCCGCCTGGTGCCCGACTCCATCCATTGCGAAGAACTACCGCCCATCGGCGTCAAGGGCCTGGCCGAGCCGGTGGCGATCAGCGCCCTGGTCGGCCTCGACGGGCGCGGGCCGCTACGCCTGCAGGGCCAGACCTACACGCTGCCCATGGTTGGGCGCGAGGCCGAGAAGGCGCTGGCCGCCGCCCGGCTGGACGATGTGCTGGGCGGCGCGGGGCAGATCCTCGGCATCACCGCCGAGGCGGGCATGGGCAAGTCGCGGCTGAATAGCGAGATCTGGCGGCTGGCCGGGCAGGCGGGCCTGCAATGCTACGCAGGCGAATGCCAATCCTACGGCACCAATGTCCCCTACCTGGTCTGGCAGAACCTGCTGCGCGCCTTCTTCGGCGTGGACCCCACGGCGAGCGACGACGCGCAGATTCGCGCGCTCACCGCCGCCGTCGAGCAGATCGATCCGGCCTCCGTGCCGCGCCTGCCCCTGCTCGGCGTAGCGCTCAACATGCCCATCCCGGAGACCGAGATCACCCGTTCGCTCGACGCGAAGCTGCGCAAGGCGGCGCTCGAAGCCATGCTGATCCACGCCATCCGGGCCCGCGCGCAGGATCGGCCCCTGCTGCTGGTGCTCGAAGATTGCCAGTGGATCGACCCGCTGTCGCTCGACCTGCTCGAAGCCGTGGCCCGCAACATCGCCGATGTGCCCGTGCTGGTCGTGCTGGTCTATCGCACGCTGCCGCAGGCCACCACGGAAGACGACCGGATCACCGCGCTGCCCTATTTCACCGAACTGCGCCTGGCCGAGTTCACGCGCGCCGAGGCCGAGCGCCTGATCCGCATGAAAGTCGCCCGCCTGTTCGGCGCCGAGGACAACGTGCCGCTGGCCCTGATCCGGCGCATCACCGAGCGCGCCCAGGGCAACCCCTTCTACATCGACGAGATGATCAACCTGATCCACGATCAGGGCATCGACCCGACCGACCTGGAGGCGTTGCAGCACCTGGACCTGCCGGCCAGCCTGCGCAGCCTGATCATCAGCCGCATCGACCAGTTGCCGGAGGGCGAGAAGACCACGCTGAAAGTCGCCAGCGTCATCGGGCGGGTGTTCCCCGCCGCCTGGATCTGGGGCTGTTACCCGCAACTGGGGCCGCACGAGCAGGTGCTGCGCTACCTCAGCACGCTCAGCCAGATGGACCTGACCCATCTCGACCAGCCCGAGCCGGAGTTGATCTATCTGTTCAAGCACATCGTCACGCAGGAGGTGGCCTACCAGAGCCTGGCCGGGGCCACCCGCGCCAAGCTGCACGGCCAGATCGGCGCCTTCCTCGAACAGACCTACGGCGACGACATCCAGCGCTGGATCACGCTGCTGGCCCACCACTACAGCCTCAGCGGCGACGTGGCGAAGCAGCGCGAGTACTTCCTGCGCGCCGCCGAAGCCGCCCAGGCCGCCTACGCCAACGATGCGGCCATCGAGTATTACCGCCGCCTGCTGCCGCTGCTGCCGCGCCCCGAGCAGACCGCCGTGCGGCTCAAGATCGGCGGCATCCTGCAACTCATCGGCCACTGGAGCGAGGCCGAAGAACTCTACCGCCGCGCCTTGCAGAAATTCGAGACGGCGCGCGACCCCCAGACCCGCGCCCGGCTGCAGCAGGCCCTGGGCGATCTCCTGGGCCTCAAAGGCTCGTACGGCGAGGCGCTGCTCTGGCTGCAGCGCGCCCACAAGACCTGCGGCGAGATCGAGGACCGCCAGGGCATGGCGCGGGCCATCGGCGGCATCGGCCACATCTACTGGCGCCAGGGCAATTACGCCGACGCGCTGGCCTGCGCCGAGCAGCAACTCGCCGGCGCCACCGCGATCGGCGACCAGGAGCAGGCCGGGCAGGCGCTGGGCAACTTCGGGCGCATCTATTGGGAGCAGGGCGAGTACGGGCGGGCGCTGGCGAGCTACAGCCGCCAATTGCAGATCGCCACGGCCCTCGGCGACCGGCCCAGCATGATCCTGGCGCTCGGCAGCATGGGCAACGTCTACTGGCAGCAGGGCGAGTATGCGGCGGCGCTGGCCTGCTTCGAGCAATCGCTCTTGCGCGCCGTGGAGATCGACGACCGGCGCGGCATCAGCATCACCGTGGGCCAGATGGGCACCGTCTACTGGCGGCAGGGCAACTACGCCCAGGCGCTGGCCTGCTTCGGGCGGCAACTCACGATTGCCACCGAGATGGGCGAGCGGCGCAGCGTCAGCGAGGCCCTGGGCAACATGGGCATCGTCTACGGCGAGTACGGCGACTACCGCCGCAGTCTGGTCTGCCTGCAACAGCAACTCGCTATGGCCGGCAAGACCGGCGACCGCAAGTACATGAGCATCGCCGTCGCCAACATGGCCCGCGCCTACACCGCGCAGGGCCGCTATGCCGAGGCCGACCGGCTATACGGCCAGGCCGTCGAACTGGCCGATTTGCTCAACAACCCCTACCTGCGCTGCGAGTACCTGCACGGCCAGGCCGCGCTCTACGCCCTCCTGGGCCGCCCCGCCGACGCCCAGGCGCTGAACGACGTGGCCCTGCGCCAGGCCGTCGCCGTCCAGCGCCGCGACATCCAGTTCCAGGCCGAACTCCTGGCGATCCACCTGGGCGTCACCCTGCGCCAGATCAGCCCGGCCACCGCCCTGGCGGCCCTGCAGCAGATGGAAAGCCTCTGGACCGAGCCGGATCAGCAGGCCGCCCTGCGCTACGAGGGTTGGCGCCTCGACTCCAGCCGCGCCGACCTGCGCGAGAGCGCCGCCCTCGC
Source organism: Chloroflexia bacterium (assembly GCA_035693165.1). Classification (GTDB taxonomy): domain Bacteria; phylum Chloroflexota; class Chloroflexia; order QHBQ01; family JAICKM01; genus JAICKM01. Next base: position 10,334 of record DASSGZ010000151.1, read on the forward strand.
CTACCACACTCTCTACACGGCGCAGCCCCAGATCGAGTACCGCCGCCGCTACCAGGACCTGACGGGCCACCGCCTGCCGCCCCCGCCGCCCCTGCCCGACCTGCCGCCCGCCGCCGCCCGCGAGTCGCTCGACCCGGCCCGGCTGCTCGACCGCGTGGACGCCACCCTGGCCCAGATGGCCGCCGCCGCCCAGGCCAGTTAAACCCGTTCTGCAGGGTCAGTGACCAAAAGGCGTAGGGGGGAATCACGCGCTTCCGCACCGTGCCCATCCAGGATCGGCCCGCCTGCTGCGTGCGAACGTTGAGTCCATTGCTTTAGCTTCTTATCAGCCATTCTGCAAGCATATGGAAAGAATCACACGCCGAGGTTTGCGAATGCCGGAAGATGCTGTACGCCAGGTCACATTCGACCCGGCAGATATGGTGAAAGCTAGACCGCTTGAAGTACAACACGCCGGTAAATCGTTTTAGCCCGACGGATGTTATCGAAATTAGCAAAGAAGGAGTTGCCAAAGGAGGTCAAAATATGAGTTTATATGTGCTTGGTTTTCAGGATGTTGACAAAACAAAACTCACGCTTGTTGGCGGTAAAGGCGCGAACCTGGGGGAACTATCCAAGATTGAAGGAATACGCGTACCAGATGGCTTTTGCGTTTCTACCGAGGTCTTTGCGAGAATCATTGGAGAAACGTCGTCGATTAACGCATTGCTTGATCAGTTATCGCTTCTAAAGATGGAGGACCGGGACAAAATCGGTGAACTTAGCGGTGAGATTCGCAGGGTTATCGAAGGGACAGCTATTCCGCAAGACATTAGTGCGGCGATCACCCACTTTCTCTCCCGGCTTGGAGAGAGAAATGCCTATGCGGTACGATCCAGCGCCACGGCCGAGGATTTACCGGCGGCCTCCTTTGCCGGCCAGCAGGATACGTATTTGAACATTATCGGCAAGGAGGCAATCCTGAAGCATGTCGGCAAGTGCTGGGCATCGCTATTTACCGAGCGGGCCGTTATCTACCGCCTGCAAAACGGCTTCGACCACCGCAAAGTCCACCTGGCTGTGGTGGTGCAGCAGATGGTCTTCCCGCAGGCGGCGGGGATTTTGTTTACTGCCGATCCCGTCACTGCTAATCGAAAAGTGGTGTCCATTGCTGCCGGCTTCGGACTTGGCGAGGCCATGGTCTCGGGCCTGGTGAATGCGGATACCTATAAAGTGCGTAACGGCCCGGTTATCGATAAGAAGATAGCCACCAAGAACCTGGCGATTTATGCCTTAAGCGATGGCGGCACGAAAGAACAGGAGATTGAACCGGAGCGGCAGAATAGGCAAGCGCTGACGGACGCGCAGATTTTGCAGCTCGCGCGCCTGGGCAGAAAGATCGAAGAACATTTCGGTTGCCCCCAGGACATCGAATGGTGTTTGGTCGATGATACGTTTTATATTGTCCAGAGCCGGCCAATCACGACTTTATACCCCATCCCTGAAGCAAATGACCAAGAAAGCCACGTTTATATATCTGTCGGTCATCAACAGATGATGACCGATCCCATGAAACCACTGGGCATATCCTTTTTCCAGCTAACCGCGGGTCGCCCCATGTTTGCAGCCGGTGGCAGGTTATTTGTTGATATCGCGCGTGAGTTGGCTTCGCCTGCCGGCAGCAAAACGGTAATAGCTACCCTGGGACAATCGGATCCGCTCCTAAGAGACGCGCTCACGACCATCGTAGAGCGGGCAGATTTCATCAAACCGTCACCAGATGATGAGAAAGAACATAGAGTTGTCTCGTCTTCGGGTTTTCGTACACAAATCGAAAACGATCCGGCCATCGTTTCTGATTTGATTGAGCGTAGTCAAACATCGATAGCAGAGCTAAGCCGGAACATCCAAACGAAATCAGGATCCGACTTATTCGATTTTATTCTAGAAGATATCCAGCAGTTGCGGAAGACTTTGTCTGATCCCCGAAGTTTCCGTGTGATTATGGCTGCTATGGATGCTTCAGCATGGATTAATGAAAAGATGAAGGAGTGGTTAGGCGAAACGAACGTCGCGGACACGCTTTCGCAATCGGTACCAAACAATATTACGTCGGAGATGGGTCTGGCGCTATTGGATGTCGCGGATGTGATTCGCCGTTATCCAGAAGTAATAGATTATTTACAACATGTAACGCATGAGAACTTCCTGGATGAACTGGGTCAGTTGGAAGGGGGACAGGAAACCCGCGACGCGATCTATGCGTTTCTCGACAAATACGGAATGCGCGGTGCCGGGGAAATCGATATTACGCGAACGCGTTGGCGCGAAAAACCAGCGATCCTTGTCCCCATGATCCTCAGTAACATCAAAAACTTTGGACCTGATGCCGGCAATCGGCGATTTGAGCAGGGGCGACAGGAAGCGTTGCAAAAAGAACAAGAGCTATTAGATCGATTGCAGCAATTACCGGATGGGAAACCAAAAGCCGAAGAAACACAGCGCATGATCAGCCTGATTCGGAATTTCCTCGGTTATCGGGAATATCCCAAATACGGCATCGTGAGTCGCTACTTCGTTTATAAGCAGGCTTTATTGAAAGAAGCCGAACAACTCGTACAATCCAACGTTATTCATGAAAAAGAGGACATATACTATCTCACTTTTCAAGAGCTCCGCGAAGTCGTCCGCACGAACAAACTGGATTACCAGATCATCAGCAAACGAAAAGACGAGTACAAATTATATGAAAAACTAACTCCCCCACGGGTTATGACATCCGATGGTGAAATCATTGCCGGTGCGTACAAGCGAGAAAATCTCCCAGCCGCAGCTCTTGTGGGGCTACCTGTTTCTTCCGGAGTAATAGAGGGCCGAGCACGGGTCATCCTAAACATGGAAGACGCGGATCTAGAAGAGGGGGATATATTAGTCACCTCCTTTACTGACCCTAGCTGGACCCCCTTATTTGTATCTATAAAAGGGCTCGTCACCGAAGTGGGTGGACTGATGACCCATGGAGCCGTTATCGCACGTGAATATGGCTTACCAGCCGTGGTTGGCGTAGAAAATGCGACCAAATGGATAAAAGACGGTCAACGAATTCGGGTACAGGGAACAGAAGGGTATGTAGAAATCCTATAACGGAACGCGTGCGCAACCAGCGACCGGATCGCATGGAAAAACGTGGTTTTGCCGGGCGGGGCTACCCGGCGCCGGTTTGCTATGCCGCGTTGCACTTTGGCGAGCGCCTTTTCCTCGTGCTGAAAAAAGCGCAGATTGTCGATTGTCTCACCGTTACGGGGTGTGGCGAACGTAGTTAGCCCCACATCAATGCCTACCTGCGCAGGGCATGCCGCCAGACGAGACTCTTCGCTGCGCTCAAAGTGATAAGGGCGACTCGACGCGGCAATGAGCCGCCCGTCAGCCAGGGATCCCTTATTTAGCAGATAATTCTCCTTCACGAACGCCGGCCCAACCTATTGCATTCCTGGGCAAAAGAGAGTATACTGTGCAGTGAATGAACGTTCATTCACCGGACACAGAACCTGTGATCTTAGGAGAGTTATGGCCGATAAATCGCCGAGTCCGGCGCAGGCCGCACAGATCGCGGCGCGCCGCAAGCAGATCCTTGAGGCCGCAGTCAAGGTATTCGCCGCGAAAGGCGCCCACCGCGCCACTATCCGCGAGATCGCCCGCGCCGCCGAATTGGCGGACGGCACGATCTACAACTACTTCGAGAATAAGAATGCCTTGCTGCTCGGAATCCTCGACCGCCTGAACGAAACCGAGCAACGAGAATCTCACTTTGCCCAGGCCGGAGCCGTGGGCCTGGACCAGTTCCTTGAACTGTATCTCAAGCAGCGGTTGGACCGGCTGACCGAGGACGGTCTCGACGTGCTCCGGGTCCTGTTCTCGGAACTGCTCGTTAATGCCGAGTTGCGGGAAACGTATTACCAGGAAGTGATGAAGCCCACGACCGAGGTCGGCGAAGCCAGTTTTCGGCAGTGGCACGCGCAGGGGGCGCCGGCCTTCCCCGACCCGGCCATGGCAACCAGGGTGCTGGCGGGCGCAGTGATCGGGCTGATCATCATGCGCTTGCTCGGCGACGAATATCTGCAAGCGCACTGGAACGATCTTCCGGACGCACTGGCCGCGGTGATGCGCCGGGGGATCATGCCTGATGGGGGTGACGACAATGACAATGACCCAGGTAGCCCAGCCGAATCTGGCGAGTCCGCAGTTTAAGGCCGACCCGCATCCCTTCTACACCTACCTGCGCCATGAAGCGCCGGTGTACCGGGCCGTGCTGCCCGACCGGCGCGTGGTCTGGCTGCTGGCCCGGTATGACGACACGATCATGCTGCTCAAGGACGAGCGCTTTGTCAAAGACCGCACCAACACGCTAACGCCCGAAGAGCAGCCCAGAAACCAGTGGGTGCCCGGCTTTGCCAGACCGCTGGCTCGTAACATGCTCGACCTGGACGCTCCCGACCACGCCCGCTTAAGAACGCTGGTGAGCAAGGTGTTCACGCGTCGCCTGGTGGAGCAACTGCGCGGCCGGGTAGAGGAACTGTGCGATGGATTCCTGACAGCGGCGCAGCGCCGTGGGTCTCTGGATTTGATCCGCGACTACGCCCTGCCCCTGCCCACTACGGTCATCGCCGAGATGCTTGGCGTGCCGGTGGAGGACCGGACTCGATTTCACCGCTGGTCGGCGCAGATTATAGCGATTGCATCGGGAACGGACCAACTGAGGGCGTTGCCCAGCCTGTGGCTTTTTGTTCGCTATCTCAGGGCGCTATTCCAGCGGCGCCGCGCCCAGCCACGCGCCGATCTGATCAGCGAACTGATCCAGGTCCAGGAAGCCGGCGACCGGCTGAGCGAAGACGAGTTGCTGGCGCTGGTCTTCATCTTGCTCGTCGCCGGGCACGAAACGACCGTCAACCTGATCGGCACAGGCACGCTGGCGCTGCTGGATCACCCGGCCCAGGCCGAGCGGTTGCGGCGGGACCCGGCGATCATCCAGCCCGCCGTGGAGGAACTGGTGCGCTATGCCAGCCCGGTCGACCTGGCGACCGAGCGCTATGCGCGAGAGGATATCACGATCCATGACCTCACCATTCCGCGCGGGGAGATGGTGCTGGGCATTATCGGCTCGGCGAACCGCGATGAACAGCACTTCGTGAACGGCCAGGAGCTGGATCTCACCCGCGAACCCAACAAGCACCTGGGCTTCGGGCAAGGCGCCCACTACTGTCTGGGAGCGCCGCTGGCCCGGCTGGAGGGCCAGGTCGCGATCAATATGCTGCTGCAGCGCTTCCCCAACCTGCGCCTGGCTGTGCCGCGGGAGTCGCTGATCTGGCGCAGAGGCCTCTTCATGCGCGGCCTGACTCAATTGCCGCTGCTGGTTGACTGAGTAGCGCTTCCAGTCATCCTTGTCACTCTTCGCTGCGCTCAGAGTCTCGTCTTCCGGGCCACCAGATCGAGATTCTTCGCTACGCTCGGAATGAAGATTCGCGGTGGAAGATTACCTTTGCGGTGTAGGGGCCGGTTTGAAACCGGCCCGCGCCGGCACCTCACTCGATCCTACCCCAGCGCCCGCACCATCTCCACCTGCTCCAGTGGCCCCGGCGCAAAGCCGATCGCTTCCAGCCAGCCGCGCAGCCCGGTCATATCCTCCGGCAACACCGGGGCAATGGTGATTCGAGCGACCGCCGGATGCTCCGCCAGCCAGGCCGCCAGCGCCGCCGTTGCCACGCCCTGCCGCCGGTACTCCGGCAGCACCCCAACCTGCATCAGCCGCGCCTCGGTCGCCGCGGCACCGCCCGGCAACCCCAGGACCAGGTAGCCCACAGGCTCCGGCACATCCGGCAGGTGAATGGTCCGCGCAGGCGTGGCCGGGTTCAGCGTCGCCAGCGCGGATTCCTCGAACTGCCAGGGCGGGTCGGCCTCTGCGCAACGCCCCGCCAGGGCGGGTAGATCGGCGGGGGCGATGGGCCGCAGCGTCACCGGCGCGGGCGACGCCGGCCGCAACCCGGCCATGTCGCCCTCGTAGCTGACCAGCCGCCGCCGTACGCGAAACCCCGCGCTCTCGTAGAGCGGCAGGGCGCGCGTGTTGTTGCTGAAGCACTCCAGCACGATCTCCTCCGAGCCGCGCGCCCGCGCTTCGGCGATCTGCCGCTCCAGCAGCCGGCGCGCCAGCCCCTGCCCGCGCCCCTCCGGCGTCACGCCCATCGCCGCCACCCGCGAGCGCACGCTGTCGCCCGCGCGCCGCACCGACGTGAGCGCCACGCCCAGGCCGGTGCCGTCCGCGGCTCGCGCGATATACGAGTGCCCCAGGTCGATATTATCCCGCGCGATCATCGCCTGCAGCGCGGCCTCGGGCAGGTGCATCGGCACCACATAGTCGGCAAACGCGCGATTCATCACATCCACCACTTCGCCAACCTGGTCTTCGGTCAGGGGAACGAGCGCCACATCGCCGCTCCCCGGATTCGATGTTGTCACGAAACTTGCTCCTTACAAACGCATGGCCGGATCGCCGCCCTGCACAAGGGCGCGTCTGATCAGTATAATGGAAGGGCGGCCCTCTGCCAACTTTCTCATGCGTCGCGCCGAACTCCCCTCCCCGCGGCGGGGCGGGGCCGGGGGAGAGGTTGGGCCCCAAGCGGAAGGAGAGACACCGTGAGCGACTTGCAGATCCTCTTTCTGGAAGCCGGCAAGCAGACTGCCGCCGACGTGGCGGGGCGCCTGGCCGCGTTCCTGGCCCAGGCGCGGCAGACCATCGACATCGCCATCTACGACATGCACCTCACCGGCGCGGCCCGCGACCTGGTGGTCAACGCGCTGCACGAGCGGCGGCGGGCGGGCGTGCAGATCCGGCTCTGCTACGACTCCGGCGACAATTGCCAGGGCGAGGACTGCCTGGGCGACGAACCCGAGACCACGTTGACTTCGACCTTCCTGGCCGATGCCGGGCTGAACGGCAAGCCCATCGCCAGCCAGACCCACCTGATGCACCAGAAATATATCATCCTCGACGCCTACACGCCGCAGGCCCAGGTCTGGACCGGCTCCAGCAACTTCACCGACGATAGCTGGACCATCCAGGAAAACAACATCCTGATCGCGCGCTCGACCCCGCTCGCCAATTACTACGCCCAGGACTTCCAGGAACTCTGGTCCACCGCCGACATCCAGACCACCGGCGCCATGGACACCGGCCATGTCACGTTGAGCTATAACGGCGCCCCCGCACCCACCACGGTCAGCTTCTCGCCGGGCGAAGGCCCCTGGATCGACACGGAGATCGCCCACCGCATCGGGCGGGCGCGCGACAGCGTCACTCTTGCCTTCGCCGTGCTCACCTCCGGCCATATCCTGGGCGCGCTCGGCGACCTGGCCCAGCAGGGCGTCCCGGTGGACGGCGTGTATGACCGCACGCAAATGGAAGGTGTGTTCGCGCAGTGGGCGCAGAACCCGCACTCTGGGTGGAAGACGCCGGCTTTCGAGTCGCTGGTGCGCTACGGCCACCTGGTGGGCAAAATCACCACGCCCTGGACGCCGGCCAGCCCGCACGATTTCATGCACAACAAAGTGATCGTTGTGGACGACACCGTGATCACCGGCAGCTATAACTTCTCGCGCAACGCCGAGTGCAACGCCGAGAACATCCTGCTGATCGACAGCCCGACCCTGGCCGCCGCCTACCGGACCTATATCCGCCACCTCGCGGAACGCTACGGGCAGGCTGGTTGAGCCGAGCGCGCGTCACATGGCTGGGCGCCGGGGCGGCGCTCCTCCTGCTGGCCGCCCTGGCAGTCGTGGTCGCCGGAAACCGGCTGCCGGGCGTGGAACTCCGCCAGCGCGACGTGGCGTTGCTCCATGCGCTCACCGATACCGCCACCGCTGCGCCCGAAGCCCGCCGCCTCGACCAGATCTTCACGTCCGAGCACGACAATCTCAGCGCCGTCGCCCTGTATCTGCAAAACTTCAG
>DASSGZ010000152.1:0-12194 GCA_035693165.1 Chloroflexia bacterium
CGAACACGGCCACGGCGACCAACACGCCGACGGATACCCCGACCGATACCCCGACCAACACGCCGACGAACACGGCCACGGCAACCGATACGGCGACCAGCACCCCGACGCGCACGCCGACCAATGTGGCGACGAGCACGCCGACCGCGACGCCGACGCGCACCAGCACGCCGACGCGCACGCCCACCTTGACGCGCACGCCGACGCGCACGCCCACCATCACGCCGACCAGTTCGGTCACACCCGATGTGCCCGTGCTGCTCAACGTGGGCTACTCGTCGGGCACCGTGTACCAGGGCGGGGCCATCACCCTGTCCTATACCGTCTACACGCCCTACAGCGGCGTCTTCGCGCTGGGGGCCAACGTGCGCAACGGCTCGAACGGCTACAGCGATGTGGGCAACGACCGGCAGGTCAACCTGCCCGCGGGCACCTCGGTCGTCACCCGCCAGTTCTATATCGCTCCCAACTACGCCGCCGGTACCTACGATATTCTCTGGGACTTCTGGGATAGCTGCTTCGGCACATCGTACGGCCCCGCCTTCACGTACACGCGGGTGCTGACCATCGTGCGGGCGACGCCCACCCCGGCGGCCACGATCCCCACGCCCACGGCGACCCAGGTGGCCGTCACCGGCAACCCGCCGGTGGTGATCACCGGGCTCGGCCCGGCGGGCGGGGCGATGGTGAACACGGGCGGCAGCCTGACGCTGAACTACACCGTCAACAACACCACCGGCGCGAACGTGAGCGTGGTGCTCGACGCGAGCCTGGCGCCCACCGGGCAGGAGGGCTACGGCGCGCTCACCGACGCCGCCCACCAGGTGACGGTCCCGGTGCCGCCGGGCGTGAGCACCGTCAGCCGCACGTTCCAGGTGGCCGCGACGGCGGGCGCGGGCAGCTATGATGCCACCTGGCGCCTGCGCAATCCCGGCGACAACAGCATCATCGACACGCGCAGCGCCCTGGCCTATGTCTGGGTGAACGCGCCCGGCGCCGCCATGCTCGGCCCGACCATTACATCCTCGGCGCTGAACACGAGCGCCATCACGTTGCAGAACGGCGTGATCAACCGGATCACCGGCACCTTTACCATCAACAATCCCTCGGCGACGCAGGCGGCGGGCGTGCTGCGCCTGAAGATCCGGCCCGCCGGCAGCACCGCCTGGATCACCGACCTGGCGGGCGATATGCTGGTCACGTTGCCGCCGGGCGACAAGACCTTTACCCGCGGCTTCGCCATCCCGCGCTATCTGGCGAGCGGCGCCTATGACGTACTCTTCGAGCTGGGCGACCCCTCGCTGAGCGGCACGCTCGACAGCCAGGCGCCCCTTACCGGCGCGCTGCAGATCACCAACCCTGCACCCATCGCCGACGTGGGGGTGCCGATCCTGATGTATCACAACATCAACCCCAGCACGGCAGGCGGCAACTGGGTCTCCGTCTGCAACTTCGGCGCGCAGATGGACTACCTGGCGGCGCACAACTATACGACCATCACCGGCGACGACCTCTACAACTACATCTACAAAGGCACGGCGCTCGGTCCCAACCCCGTCTGGCTCACCTTCGACGACTCGTATGAGAATATCTATGATTACGCCTTCCCGATCCTGCAGACGCGCGGCCTCAAGGGCAGCATCTTCACCGTGACCCAGTTCATGGGCCAGATGAATAGCTGGGATATCACCCAGGAGCCGCAGCACCTGCACATGACCTGGGACATGCTGCGCGCCATGAGCGCCGCCGGCCAGCCGACCGACTCGCACACCCAGCACCACGTCCACCTGTTCGATCTGAACAACGACCAGCAGCAGACCGAAATCTGGGGCACGCAGCGCGACCTGGGGAGCTTCCTGGGCCGGGTCGGGCTGAACTTCTCGTATCCCTACGGCCAGTACCCCGACAGCGCCAAGTGGTACGTGGCGCACAGCGGCTTCCACGCCGCCACCATTATCGGCCAGGCCAAGCAGCACACAACCAACGCCGACCTGTTCGAGCTCACGCGCCTCGGCATCGCCGACACCGATACGCTGAGCGACTTCATCGCCAAGCTGACGGGGCCGTAGCGCGGCAACCTTTCCCCAAGCCCATCCCCGCGGCGGGCATGGGCTTTTCTTTTGGGCTGCGAGTGGGTAAAGAACGAGACTAACCTGGGGAACCCTCCCGTTCTTCGGTCTTTCGTGGTGAAATTATCACCAGGGGTGAGGGTCTCGGTGATTGACGACGCCGGGAGCTTGCCATATAATTCAATGGTGGTCGAAGTACCGTGGAGGTGGAGGACGTAGACGTGTTTGGAGCGGTCACAGCATTCGATAACCCAGTGCGGGCGCATGATCTGGCCCGCCGGCTCAAGATCATCGGCGAGCCGAACCGGTTGCGTATCCTCGACCTGTTGATGCAGGGCGAGCAGTGTAACTGTGAAATGGGCGAGACGTTGGGCATGGCCGCCAATCTGATCTCGCACCACCTGAGCGTGCTGCAAAAAGAGGGTTTGGTCGATGCCCGGCGTGACCCCGACGACGCGCGCTGGATCCATTATTCGATCAACCGGGCTGCGCTGGATGGGCTGAACCAGGCGTTCGGCGCCTTTTTCGACCCGGCGCGGATCCAGCCTCGCCACCCTGCTTGCCCACCCGTAAGCTCGTTCATACCGGTCCAGGATGCGAGAGTCGCCCCTCGGTGACTCTCTTTTTTGCTTTTTAGTTCAATGGAGGTTGAACTAGCATGAATGCAACTGATATGATCCCAGACATCGCCGCCGCCACACCGGCCAGCCGGATCGAGTTGTTCGATCCGCCGCTATGCTGCCCGACCGGGCTGTGTGGCCCCACGCTCGACCAGACCTTGCTCGATGTGAACGAGATGGTGCTGACCCTCAAAGCCGATGGCATCGGCGTGGAGCGCTACCAGATGTCTAGCAATCCCTATATCTTCCTCAAGCACCCGGAGGTGATGCGGCTGGTGCGCGAACGCGGGATGGCCGCGTTCCCTGTCACGGTTGTTGCCGGGCGGGTGATCAAGACCGGCGCGTACCCGACCCGCCGGGAGCTTGACGGCGCCCTCAGGGGAACGGCGCTATGAACACCAACTTTCTCTTCTTCTCCGGCAAGGGCGGCGTCGGCAAGACCTCCATGGCCTGCGCGACCGCCGTGCGCCTGGCCGACGAGGGGCACCGCACCCTGATCGTAACCACCGACCCCGCCTCCAATCTGGCCGATGTGTTCGCGCAGCCCATCGGCCACGTAATCACGCCCATACATGGCGTACCGAATCTGTGGGCGATGGAGATTGACCCGGATCGGGCCACGCAGGAGTATATCGACCGGGCGATGGCGCCGATTCGCGAAGCCTTCCCAGCGCAGATCGTGCAGGTGATGGAGGAACAGATGTCCGGGCCTTGCACGGCGGAGGTCGCTGCGTTCGACCGTTTCGTCGACTTTCTCGATCAGCCGCCTGCCGGATCCGTCGCGCCCGCCCGCTTCGACACGGTGCTCTTTGACACCGCGCCCACCGGGCACACCATCAGGTTATTGGAACTGCCCGCAGAGTGGAGCCGCTCTATCGACGTGGCGGCGGCGGGGAGTGGGCAGACCTGCCTCGGTCCGGCGGCGGCCATCCAGGACGCCGGGCACAAGTGCAAGCGTGCCCTGGCAACGATGCGCGACTCCAGGCAGACCACCTTCATCTTTGTCCTGCAACCGGAGGAGATCTCGATCAAGGAGACGGCGCGGGCGATTGCCGAACTGGGCAAGCTCGGCATCGGAACCCAGCGGTTGCTTGTGAACGGGCTGATTCCGCCCGACGAAACCGACCCGCTCTTTGTCGCGCGCCGCGCTATGCAGCACGACTACCTGGCGCGGATCGATCGCGCGTTCATGCTGCCCCGGCAGCATATGTATCTGCTTGCCGGGGAGATCGTGGGCGTGGCGCGGCTCCGTGAGGTGGCGGCGCTGCTGGATGGGCAGCGCCCGGCCCCGCGACCTGCCGCACGGGAGCTAGCCGGTGGGGCAGCGCCGGTGTTCGCGCGGGCTGAGATACTCTCCCGCATTCTCCCGACCCACGGCACCCGCGCCCTGTTCTTCACCGGCAAGGGCGGTGTGGGCAAAACCGCCGTCTCCTGCATCACGGCCGTGTGGCTGGCCCGGCAGGGCTACAAGACGCTGCTGCTTACCACCGACCCGGCGGCGCATGTGGGCGATGTGCTCGGCGTACCGGTGACCGACCGGCCCGCCCCGGTACCAGGCGTGCCCGGCCTGTGGGCCTCCAAGATCGACCCGAAGGCCGCGAGCGAGGCGTACAAAAACCGCATTCTGGACGACGCCCGCCTGCGAGGCCGCCCGGCGGCGAGCATCCGGGCGATGGCCGAGGAACTGGACTCCCCCTGCACAGAGGAGATGGCTGCGTTCGACAAGTTCATCGAATATGCCGCGCAGGACGACTGGCAGGTGACCGTGTTCGATACGGCCCCCACCGGCCATACGCTGCGGCTGCTGGCACTACCCGTCAATTGGAGCAAGCAGATCGATATCAAGGTCTACACCTCGGTGGACAGCACGGCCGCGGATGATATTGCCAAGGCGCGTTTCTGCCGGGTTATCGAGCGCCTGCGCGATCCAAAGCAGAGCACATTCGCCTATGTCATGTATCCGGAGTCGACGCCGGTCGTAGAGGCGTATCGTGCTGCCGAGGAGCTGCGCACTGCCGGCATCGCGTCGGGGCTGGCCGTGGCGAACCAGGTGCTCCCGGCGGACGCCGGCACGACGCCTTTTAGCCGGGCGCGTGGGGCCATGCAGCGGAGGTATCTGGCCGAGATCGGCGAACGCTTCCCGGTGCCGGTGCTGCAAATACCGCTGCTGCCATACGAGATAAAGGGGCTGGATCTGCTGGCGCGGCTTGGCGAAATGTTGTACGGCGAGGCCGCGCCCCACCATGTGCCCGCACTGGTGGGCGCGGCCCAATCGGGAGGTCCCGCATGAAACGGAAAGTCCTGTTCCTATGCACCGGTAATTCGGCCCGTTCGCAGATGGCCGAAGCGATTGTCAACGCTCGCCTGGGCGCCGAGTGGGAGGCGGTCAGCGCGGGCACCCGGCCTACCGGCGCCGTGCATCCGGCGGCCATACGGGCCTTGGAAGAGATCGGTATCGCCCATACCGGCCGCTCGAAGAGCGCGGACGAGTTCCAGGGGGTGCCGTTCGATCTGGTGATCACCGTATGCGACGATGCCGCCGAGAACTGCCCGGTGTGGCTGGGCCGGGGTCAGCGCGTCCACCTCGGTTTCCCCGATCCCGCCCAAGCCACCGGTACGGACGAGCAGGTGCTGGCGGCGTTCCGCGCCGTGCGCGACGATATTGCTCGTAGCGTACCCGCTCTGCTCGAAGAACAGGAGTCGACCGAGGGGAGAGGGTAGCGATGGAAGGGCCTATTGTTGTGCAGATCGTGGGCACCCCGGTGGCCTGCGCGGCGGGGGTCAAGGACACCTGGCGCGAGGTGGCCAGGTGGACGGCGGGGCAGCTTCGGACACGGTTCGGCGACGCAGTGCGTGTCGAATACTACGATCTGTTTGACCCGGCCTGTCCCCGCCTGCCGTCCGACGCCCAACTGCCGCTGGTGACTGTCGATGGCGCGGTGGTGACCAGCGGAGGCAAGATCTCCGTGCCGGCCATCCGCAAGCGCCTGGATGAGCTAGTGCCGCCCGGCGAGCAGGTCACACCTTAGCGCCACGAGCGCCTATCGTCGGTCCTCGTACTCTCTGTCTGGTCGCTCCGTCGCCGCTGCGGGTTCAACAACGGGAGCACAGCACCCGCGCGGAGGCCGAGTCCTGCAGTTCGCGGCTTCGCGCGGGTGCGTCTTAGTTGGTTATACGTGCTGCAAGCCCAAAACGGTGCAGCATTAGCGGCGTACCCGCACCGGGGCGACCCGGCGGCGCAGCCCGATTCCGAGGCTCAGGAGCAGCAGCGCCGCCGGCAGGGGCAGCAGCGGCAGCCACCCGCCGCCCATACCCGTGACCGGCATGCCGGGGATGGGGACCGTGGCCGCGGGCCGCCAGGCCGGTTGGGTGCCCTGCGGAACGACCACCTGGGGCGGGCCGCCCGCCGCCGGCACGATCGCCAGCCCGTCGCCCTGCTGGAACACCAGCCACTGGTCGTCGGGCGACCAGGCTGGGAAGTCGACTTTGGTGCCGTGGCCGTCCACGACCAGGGTGGGCGCCGGCTGCGCCGCCAGCGGGTCGATCACGTAGATGCCGTCGCGGTAGTCCTGCACACCGGGGGTGGCGCAATCGGCATCGCCCAGGAAGGCCACGCGCGAGCTATGGTGCGCCCACTGGCCGTCGGCGGCATACTGCGCGTGCAGGCCGGGGTAGCAGTAGCCGGCGTCGAGCCGCGGCTGGAAATAGCCGCCGATGTCGTCGTCGGACGGGGCCGGGTTGGGCAGAGTCACGATGTTGACGTGGACGCCCAGCCCGCAGACCTCCGAGATCGCCAGCTTGCTGTCGCTGCGCGCGCTGAGGGCGGCGGGCGGGTAGCAGGTCATTTCGCCGCTGTCGTGGACCGCCTGCTCGGTGCCGTCCAGCGTCCGGCGCACGACCACGTAATGGCCGGAGAAGGGGCCGTTGTCCGAGTTGGGGCCCTTCCACTCCACGAGCACCCGCACGAAATAGAGCGTGCCACTGGGCGCGTAGGCGGGCAGGATGTCGGCGGCGGGGTCGGTGGTCACGCGCTCGGTCAGTTGGGTGGTCATGTCGCGGGTGTAGAGGTCCACGGTGCCCGCCCGGTGGTAGGCGAAGGTGAGCCGGCGCCCGTCGGGCGACCAGGCGGGATTATCGCTGTAGCCGCCGGTGGTCAATTGGGTGCTCTGGTGCGTCGCCAGGTCGAGCAGCCAGATATCGCGGTCCTTGACATAAGCAATCTGGCCCGCGGCGGGCGCGGGCACAGGCGCCGCCCCGGCGATCTGCGGCAGCGCGGCGAACGCGGGCACGAGCGCTAGCAGTGCCAGCAGCGCCAGGCGCACCCGCCCGCCCGAGGTGTGGAAACGCGGTGTATACACGGTCTTTCTCTCTCCTGATCGGCGGAATCGCAACTCCGCCAGGCATGGGCATTCGGAGCGCAGCGAAGAATCGCGGTTCCCGGCGGCAGCGGGCGCAATTCTTCAACGGAATAGTCGTTGTCCGGCTTACTATACTGCGGCTCGCCGCGCCGGGTTACGTGAGCCGGCCCGCGCCGGCGCTGCACGCCGGGGGTATGGCATGTGCTGTTGCTGTCCCGGCGCCGGGTGGGATCAGGCGCGGCGGGGGTCGGTTTCAAACCGGCCCCTACAAATACCGCCGCGTAAAGGGCACGTTAGCCGCAGGGTCCGACGGCTGGGCGCGGTAACGTATAGCCGCGCGGCATCTCGCCGGGGGTACGCCGCCCGGCGTCCGCCGGCGGATTCCTGGGCGAGAAAGGGGGATCGGCATGAGTAATCTGGTGGTCATCACATTCAGCCGGGAGCACGAGGCCCGCGAGGCCCGCAACGCGGTGAGCAACCTGGAGCGCCAGGGGCGGATCCATGTGGACGATGCCGCCGTGATCATGAAAGACCCGGACGGCAAGGTCCACGTGGACAACGAACTGGAAAGCAGCACCAAGACCGGCGCCCTGGTCGGCGGGTTACTGGGGGCGGTGCTGTTTTTCGTGTTCCCGCTGGCCGGTCTCGCGCTGGGAGCCCTCGGCGGCGCCCTGGTGGGCAAGACCATCGAGCCGGGCGTCGATCAGGGCTTCGTCCGCGACGTGACGGCGGGCCTGCGACCGGGCGGTTCGGCGCTGTTCCTGATGTTCGGCGGCGCGGATGCGGATGCCACGATGGCCGCGCTGCGCCCCTTCCAGGGCACGCTCTACCACACCACGCTGGCGCCGGAAACCGAGGAGGCGCTGCGCCACGCGCTGGAGTGAGCGCGGTTGCGCTGTAGGGGCCGGTTGGAAACCGGCCTGCATCCCGATGGCGCTGTAGGGGCCGGTTTCCAACCGGCCCGCTGCAGATCGGAATCCGAGCCGGGAGACCACCTAGGCGTGCTCGCCGCCGGGCTGTTCGTCGGGGGGCGACATGGCGCCACACTCGGGGCACTGCCAGCGCCGCGGGCCATCCCAGCGCACCTCGCCTTCGCAGCGCAGGCAATAGCGCCCGTCCAGCGGGTACTGCTCGATGACCGTGCCATAGGCGAAGATGCCGTTCTTGGCGACATCCTCTTTCCATGCGCGCCGGAGTTTGGCGATCGCTGCCGGATCCATCCGGACCTCCACCTCTCTGTCGCTCCCCGTCATTCTGAGCGCAGCCAAGAATCGCCGTCTTGCATCCGCATGAGACCAGACTGTTCGCTGCGCTCAGAGTGACACGGCCCCAAGCGTCATTCTGCGCCCATCATGGGCCGGCGGCACGCCCTGAGTGAGGAACAAGGCGGGGATGGCGGTGTAGGGGCGGGTTTCAAACCCGCCTTGCTGCCTCACGCGCTTAGGTTGGTTTCAGCGTAGCGCAGCGAAGAATCGCCGTCTTGTATCCGCACGAGACGAGACTCTTCGCTGCACTCAGCGTGACAAGCTTGCAGACTGACCGCTCACCACTCGCCGGCCTTAGCTGGGCTGCGGGCCCAGG
This sequence comes from Chloroflexia bacterium, assembly GCA_035693165.1. Taxonomy (GTDB): domain Bacteria; phylum Chloroflexota; class Chloroflexia; order QHBQ01; family JAICKM01; genus JAICKM01. The sequence continues at coordinate 8,629 of DASSGZ010000152.1, forward strand.
TCGGGGGCGGGCGGCTCGACCAGGTCGACCCGCTCCAACACCGGGGCGTCTTCCGGATGCAAGGGCGTGGTCGGCGCGGCCGCCGCGGCCTGGCGCTCGCCGCTCGGCTGCGGTGCCTCTTTAGCCGCCCCTAAAGGAGCAGGCGCCGCCGGCTGCTGCGGATCGGCCTCCTGCTGCTGGTTACTCAGGTACATACCGTAGCCGACCACGGCGAGCGTGCCGGCCAGGCCGGGGATGAACAGCCAGCGCGGCAGGCAGGTGCCCAGCGTCCGATCGAGCGAATACCGGCCCGGCCCGGCCACGCCCAGCGCCGTGGCAATCGCCAGGTTGGTCAGCGGCAGTTCGGGGCCGCCCTGGGTGTTCCAGATCGGCTTGCCGGCGTGGAACTTGGACGCGGCCATGATCATCGACCCCATGACGCCCAGCGGCCCCAGCGGACTCAGGAAGCCGAGCGCGGTCAGCAGGCCGCCGCCGAACTCCCCGCTGCCCGCCACCAGCGCCCAGGGCCGCGCCGGGCGGAACCCTTGCGAGTCCAGCATCTGGGTGGTGGCCTCCAGGCCGCGGCCACCGAACCAGCCGAACAGCTTTTGCGCGCCATGCCCGGCCAGCAACGAGCCGAGCGTGAGGCGCAGGATCAGAAACGCGAAACTCCTCATTGCGCAATCCCCTTCCGTGTGCCGGCCCGCGGGCCGGGTACTATCGCAGATGGAAGGGGTGTTAGCAATGGCTGTGCCAGTCAACGGGTGCAGGGAGTGTTACACGGGCGGGTAGGGCGGGGAGCTATTTTTCCAATTATATTATACACTATATCGGGGATGAAAAAAACCTACCTCCGCCCGATTTATTTCGCAGCGCGCGGGGGTATACTAAGCAGACTGCTAACGCGACATGGTGCGGGTCACGTTTCGTCCCGCGCCCTGCCGTGTTTTCGGCATGACCGCGGAGTCGTCCGCGGTTGCAATTGCCCCGTATAAGGAGGGAAGTCCATGGTCCTGTCTGATCGACTCGTTAGCTCGTCTACGCGCCCGGCGCCCGGTGCGGCCCCGGCGGGCGATCTGCCCTTCGGCCACACCCCGCTGATCGAGTACACCGCGCCTGAGCGCCAGAACTTCGGCCACATCCCCGGCGTGATGGCGATGCCCAACCTGACCGAGGTGCAACGGGAGTCGTTCGTCTGGTTCATGGAGGAAGGGCTGAAGGAGCTGCTGGAGGAGATCTCGCCGATCCAGGACTTCACGGGCAAGAACCTGGAGCTGCGCTTCCTCGACTACCAGTTCGGCACGCCGCGCTACGACGTGGTCGAGTCGCGCCGTCGCGACGCAACCTATAGCGCGCCGTTGCGGGTGCGCGTGCAGTTGCTGGTCAAGGAAACCGGCGAGATCAAGGAATCCGAAGTGTTCATGGGCGACTTCCCGCTGATGACCGAAACCGGCACCTTCATCATCAACGGGTCGGAGCGGGTGGTCGTCTCGCAACTGGTGCGCTCGCCGGGGGTCTATTTCACCGCGAACGAAGACCCGGCCACGGGCCGCAAGCTCTTCGGCGCCAAGCTGATCCCCAATCGCGGCGCCTGGTTGGAGTTCGAGACCTCGAACAAGGATCTGCTGTCGGTCAAGGTGGACCGCAAGCGCAAGATCCCGGTGACGATCTTGCTGCGCGCGCTGGGCTACAACAGCGACGAGGAGATCGCGGCGCTGTTCACCGCGGTGAACACCAACCCCGACCGCGACTATGTGCGCGCCACGCTTGACAAGGACCCGACGCATTCCGCCGACGAAGCCCTGATCGAACTCTACAAGCGGCTGCGCCCCGGCGACCCGGCCACGCCGGAGAACGCTCGCACGCTGCTGCAAACGCTGCTGTTCAACCCGCGGCGCTATGACCTGGCGAAGGTGGGCCGCCACAAGCTGAACAAGCGCCTGGGCCTGGAGACGCCGCTGGGCACCCGTGTGCTGACCAACGAGGACCTGGTGCAGATCGTGGCGATGATGATCCAGTTGAACGTGGCCCAGGGCCGCCCCGACGACATCGACCACCTGGGCAACCGCCGCGTGCGCCGCGTGGGGGAGCAGATCCAGACGCAGTTCCGCATCGGCCTGCTGCGCATGGAGCGTGTGATCAAGGAGCGCATGTCGATCCAGGACCCCGAGTCCGTCGCGCCGGGCGCGTTGATCAATACCCGCCCGGTGGTGGCGGCGCTACGCGAGTTCTTCGGCGGCTCGCAGTTGAGCCAGTTCATGGACCAGACCAATCCGCTGAGCGAACTCACGAACAAGCGGCGCCTGTCGGCGCTCGGCCCCGGCGGCCTGAGCCGCGACCGGGCGGGCTTCGACGTGCGCGACGTGCACAACTCGCACTATGGGCGCATTTGCCCCATCGAGACCCAGGAGGGGCCGAACATCGGCCTCATCGGCTCGCTGGCCACCTATGCGCGCATCAACGAGTACGGCTTTGTCGAGACGCCCTACCGCCGCGTGCTCAACACGGTGGACAACACGCCGGAGCAGTTGCTGGGCCGCCGCCTGCGCGAGGCCGTCGCCGACCCGGCCACGGGCGAGGTGGTCGCGCCGGAGGGCGCCCGCGCGGATGCCGCCCTGGCCGAGCGCATCGCCCGGCTGCCGCTGACACGGATCAAGATCACGCCCTATGTCTCGGATACCATTGAGTACCTGACGGCGGACGTGGAAGACAACTACGTGATCGTGCAGGCCAATGCGCCGCTGGACGAGCATGGCGAGTTCGCCGACGAGCGCGTGTCGGTGCGCTACAACCAGGAGTTCCTCGCCGAGCCGATCGAGCGTGTGGACTACATGGACGTGTCGCCGCGGCAGGTCGTCTCCATCTCGGCGGGGCTGATCCCGTTCCTGGAGCACGACGACGCGAACCGCGCCCTGATGGGCGCCAATATGCAGCGCCAGGCTGTGCCCCTGCTCGTGCCCCAGGCGCCCATCGTCGGCACGGGGCTGGAGGGCCAGATCGCCCGCGACTCGGGCCATGTCCTGTTGAGCCGGCATGACGGCGAAGTGGTGGGCGTGGAGGCGGCCAAAGTCACGATCCGCGACGACGCGGGCGAGGTGCACGAGTACCCGTTGCAGAAGTTCGTGCGCTCCAACCAGGACACCTGCATCAACCAGCGCCCGACCGTCGAACTCGGCCGGCGGGTCAAGGTGGGCGATGCCCTGGCCGATAGTTCGTCCACGGAAAGCAGCGAACTGGCGCTGGGGCGGAACGTGCTGGTGGCGTTCATGAGCTGGGAGGGCGGCAACTTCGAGGACGCCATCCTCATCTCCGAGCGCCTGGTGCGCGACGACGTGTTCACCAGCATCCACATTGAGAAGCACGAGGTGGACGCGCGGGACACCAAGCTGGGGCCGGAGGAGATCACGCGCGACATCCCGAACGTCGGCGAGGATAGCCTCAAGGATCTCGACGAGCGCGGCATCGTCTTCGTCGGCGCCGAAGTCACCGCCAACGATATCCTCGTCGGCAAAATCACGCCGAAAGGCGAGACCGAACTCAGCGCCGAGGAACGCCTGCTGCGCGCCATCTTCGGCGAGAAGGCCCGC
>DASSGZ010000153.1:0-11173 GCA_035693165.1 Chloroflexia bacterium
GTGGGCCAGGGCGCCGGGGCGGGGCCACCGTAACCATAGCCCAGGATCACGCCGTTGGTACCGACGGCAAGCGCGTGCGTTGCGTCTGCATGGCTTACCGCGTTCAATCCGCCCACCATATAGGGCACGCTCTCGTAATGCCACCGTCCGTCGGCTTGATAGCTGAGGATCAGGGGATGCATCGGTGCAAACAGGTCTAACTTCTGGACGCCAACCGCCAGCCCGTTCATCGCACTGCTGAAACTGAGCCCACTGAGCCAGGATTCCTTACGCGCATTGTTGATGGGATCGTCGACCAGAGTGCCTCCGGGAATACCCTCCTGCCACTGTCCATTGAGGCGGTGGAGCATAAGCATCCAATGGATGCGATACCCATGCCCCGGCGAACTATACCCCACCGCCCATGCCTCATCATGGGTGATGGCGCGAACCGCGTTCAACAGCGGATCACACATGTAGCCCTGCGGGCAGGTGTGCCCACTCTCGGTGATCCAGGCGCCGCCCTCGTATCGCGCGATCGATGCATCCGGTGCCGGTAAACTGCCCACTGCCCATCCGCCCCCGCCCGCGAAATGCAAACTTTGGATAACATTGTAACCTTGTGGGGGCGGCACTCGCTGCCATACGCCGTATTGGTAATGCAAGAGTAGTCCCTGGAGAGGTTCATCGTTCCGTGGCGGGATGATACTCCCACCTGCCCATCCTTCCGCCCCCTGGCCGAACATCTGAATGGTGGTCAAGTCGCCGGTGGGGGCGGGATTCGCTACTTCGTGCCACCCGTTGCTGTCCCGATGGACGATCAGGCCGGCATCGCCCACCGCCCAGACGTTGTCGTCCCCGATGACCGCAACCGCGCGCAACGGCGCGCGGAAGACAGCGCGCGATTGCACGGTCCAACTACCGCCTTGGCGTTGCATCCGGAGAGCCAGTCCTGTGTTGCCGTCTGCGCCGACCACCCAGGCGCCATTTGCGCCATCCACCATAAACACGCCGGTCAAAGTCGTCGTGGCTGGTAAGCCCAAATCGATCTGTGCCCAGACAGGGGTCGTTTGTGCCTTGGTGTATGCGGCGCCGCTTAAAAGTAGAGCAGCCGTCACAAGGCCCAGCACGACCAGGATTGCAGCCCGCTTGACCATCTTGCAGATCCTCCTTCGTTCCCGGTGTGCGACCGGGTACAACGCGCTGTGTGCCCCTTCTCTATAATCAAAACGCACGATATAGAAGCCGGTTCTGTGTCGCATGGCATCAAATTCCGCAGGCCGCGCAGGCGGCTTTGGCAGGCGTAGCCGGCGGCTTGTGGAGTATACCCCAGCCGGGCACCGCCGGGTAACGGTAATGATCGGTAAGTTGACAAACCGTGGCCGGGAACCGTACAATAGAGAGGCTGCTACGGTGTTACCTCCGCCGCCTCCTGGCCTTGCGGCGGGACTGGCCGGTACGTTCGACCCCCACGTTGAGGAGACCTTCCCCATGCGCTCTGTTCGGTTCCGCCGGGCCGCGATCCTGGTCGCGGGTGGCATCCTGCTGCTCTTGTTAGTCGTGGGCGGGTCGCTGCTGGAGGCGACTCTGGCCCCCGCCCCACCCGCCCCGCTGGCCGGCAACGGCGACGATTCCGCCCAACCCGCGGCGACGCCGCGCCCGCCGAGTACCCTGCGCAAGATCCTCGACGCCGAGGCGGCGGGCCTGCTCAACCGGCCCACGGCGTGGCTGTATCGTCTCTATGGGGGCCTGGACCCCGCGCAGGTGCCCGCCGCGTTCAAGGGCCTGGATTTGCCGGGGAAGATCGGCGACCTGGCGCAGGCCGGCAACCAGTACCGCGCGGCGCTCTGGGCGCGGGTGGGCCAGGCGCGCGCCGCCCTGGCGACGGCCAGCCGTCACTGGAAAGAGATTCCCGACGCGCTGAAAGCCCGCTTCCTGCCCTTCCGCCAGCGCCCGACGAACCCGCAGAGCTTCTGGTACGCCCAGTTCTTCGGCGGGGCGACGAGCCAACGCGCCCTCGGCCTGGCTGCGCCCGCCGGGGCCACATCTTTCGCCTACGTGGACGCCGTGCACACGCCCATCCGGGTCTGGTATATCAAGGATAGCAATGACAAGGGCCGCCAGCGCGCCGCCAAGCTGGCGACCGAGATCGACAGCAGCGGCATGTGGGACAAGGAAAAGGCCGTCATGCTCGGCCACACGCCCTGCTCGGACGCCGCGCTGGACGAGAACGGCGGTGATGGCCGCCTCGACATCTACATCGTGCCGCCGGACCGCGAGATCCGCCGCTCCGATAGCAACGGCGACCGCGCCTACATTCCCGGCGGCGGCGACGACTACAGCGTGGAGGGCATCACCATCCCGGAGGACAGCACCGCCGCCTGCCCCAGCATCGACTTCATCTTGCTGAACGACAGCGAGGACTGGGACGCCTTGCGCAGCACGACCGCGCACGAGCTGTTCCATGCCTTCCAGGACAGCTTCCAGCAAACCGACGACGATTCTGCCTGGTGGGCCGAGGCCACGGCGACCTGGGCCGAGGACCTGGTCTACCCCACGCTGGACCAGGAGCAGAGCCAGTTGCAGGACGGTGGCTGGGCGCGCAATAACGACGGCCCGCTGGGGCCGCTCGACCTGTTCGAGGACGACGGCCTGGCCCAGTACGGCGCGTATATCTGGCCCTTCTACCTGACCCACCGGCCCGGCGGCGACCCCACGTTGATCGGGCAGATCTACAAAGCATCGGAGCACCAGGCGCCGATCAAGACGCTCCACGCCATGCCCGACTGGAACGCCCGCTTCAAGGAGTTCGCGCTCTGGAACTGGAACTGGGACCCGGTGGACATGTACCGCGACCACGGCGCCCACATCGGGCCGCTGGCCCAAAGCCCGGTCCTCCTGGGCGACGACGGCACGCTTTCGCTCGCCACCGCCTCCGACCAGGCGCGCGTCAACCTCAAGGAAACGTCCATGGAGTACTACGAGGTCGCCCGGATCGACGACGGCACAAACGCCGGCAAGCTGGTCCACCAGTTGCGCTTCGACCTCAGCGGCGTAACCGGGCAGGCGGGCGCCGGGGTGCAGGCGATCATCACGGTGGGCAGCGGCGCCGCCAGCCGCCGCTACACCGAGGACTGGAGCAGCCTCCAGACCAAGACCTTCTGCCGCGAACGCCCCGCCGAGCAGGTCAGCAAGGTCGTCCTCGTGGTCAGCAACGCCAACATCGGCGCGCGCCAGACCATCCGCGGCCGCATCAATGTGGACGCCATCCGCGACGCCTGCCGGTAAGGCCGTTCCTGGGCCGGGTGGCCGCTATTAGCGGGAGAGAACCAGCAGTAACCATGGATGATCAAAAGACCCGACGCCTGGACGACCCAACGGCGGACGATAGCTGCCCGAAATGCGGCGGGCTGATGAAAGCGTCCACGCTTGTAACTACCGGCGCCCTAGGCATACAAGCAAAAGAGGGGCGTGGCCGGCTGTGGGATGTGTCCTCGCTGGAAGCGAAAGTATGCGGCCATTGCGGTTATACCGAGTTGTATGCCACGAAGCCGGAGAAGTTGTAAGCCCGATGCATACACGACTCCGCGATCGGCTTCCTGGGTAAAGGGCATGTCCTTCAACGGGTCCGCGCGGCAGGCGCGGAATCCGGCGCTGCCCCTGCCGGTACGGGCCAGGGAGCTGCGATCCTGTGTCATGCGGCTATGCCGGCTGACCGGGGAGCGCTACACACATGCCCTGGCCCGCTACGGTGATGCGCTTGGAAGCGACTTATACAGCCTGACCGAACAGGAACTTGCATCTGCACTGGCGCGCATCACAAACGAACGTAACCAGATTCTGGAGAAGGTGCGAGCCTTTGAGCGCCGGCGCGTGCTGGAGAAACGACGGGGAAAGCGGCGGTGGGCGAAAGCCGATGCGGCGGCCTATCAGGCGTTGTTGTATCGGTAGTCGGGGCACGGCGCAGAGCCATCTGGTCTGCGCGCACCGGTCTGCGGAATCTTGACAGTGCCCGCACGGCTGTGCTATAATTTTCGGGCACTTGACAATTGAATAGCATTCCAGGCTCTTATCAAGAGAGGTGGAGGGAAACGGCCCGATGAAACCCGGCAACCAGGCGGACCCGCCCAGGTGCCAATTCCGACGGAGCGATCTGTGAGATAAGGGAGTGGTTGGAATCTACCGTGTTAGCATCCTGCCCCTCGTCTTAGAGGGGCCTTTTTTATGCCCGCGGCGTCGCCCGGTAGGTGGGCGATCCGGCGGCAGGATAATGTGGCGGGCCGGTGACGGCCCTGGGGAGCCTCCGTCATCGCGGAGGCAAGACGTATTTGCGTAGGTAGGTGAAACATGACGGAATCGGCGTATCTGACGGCTTTGCGCGATCGGGTATTGGTGTTTGACGGCGCGATGGGCACTTCAGTCCAGCGCTATGATCTGGATGCCGAGGCTTTCGGCGGCTGCATGGGCTGCAACGATTATCTACCGATGACCCGGCCCGAGGTCATCGAGGAAATCCATGCCTCTTTCATGGAAGTGGGCTGCGATGTGCTGGAGACGGACACCTTCGGCGGCAACCGGCTCAAGCTGGACGAGTACGGGCTGGGCGCGCGCACCCATGAGATCAACTTCGGCGCCGCGCAACTGGCCCGCCGCGTGGCCGACCGCTACAGCACGCCCGACCACCCCCGCTTCGTGGCCGGGTCGATGGGGCCGACCGGCATGTTGCCCTCGTCCGACGACCCGACGCTGAGCAATATCACCTTCGACCAACTGGTCGAGATCTTCTATGAGCAGAGCAAGGCCCTGGTCGAGGGCGGCGTGGACCTGCTGATCATCGAGACCACGCAGGACATCCTCGAACTCAAGGCGGCGATCATCGGCGCTAACCGCTATTTCTAGGACAGCGGGCGGTGGGTGCCGATCCAGGCCCAGGTGACGCTGGACGTGACCGGGCGGATGTTGCTGGGCACCGACATCGCCGCCGCGCTGACTACGCTGGAGACGCTGGCCGTGGACGTGATCGGCCTGAACTGCTCGACCGGCCCGGAGCATATGCGCGAGCCGATCCGCTACCTGGCCGAGCATTGCAGCAAGCCCGTCTCCTGCATCCCCAACGCGGGCCTGCCGCTGAACCAGAACGGCCAGGCGGTCTACCCGCTGGAGCCGGTGCCCATGGCCGAGACGCTGGCCGAGTTCGTCAACGAGTTGGGCGTGGAGGTGGTCGGCGGCTGCTGCGGCACGACGCCGGAGCACCTGGCCGAACTGGTCAAGCGCGTGGGCGGCAAGAAGCGCGCACCGCGCCAGGTGGCGCGCACCCCGGCCATTTCGAGCGGCATGCGCTCGGTGGACCTGCACCAGGTGCCCGCGCCGCTGATCGTCGGCGAGCGGGTGAACGCGCAGGGCAGCCGCAAGGTCAAGCGCCTGTTGCTGGCGAACGATTACGACGGCATCCTGGGCGTGGCCCGTGAGCAGGTGGAGGGCGGCGCCCACGCACTCGACGTGACTGTGGCGCTGACCGAGCGCACCGACGAGGACGCGCAGATGGTGGCGGTGATCAAGAAACTGCGCGCGGGCGTGGAAGCGCCCATCGTCATCGACAGCACCGAGGCCAACGTCATCGAAGCGGCCTTGAAGGCGTATCCGGGCCGTCCGGTCGTCAACTCGATCAACATGGAGCGCGGGCGCGAACGCATCGAAGCCGTGGTGCCCAACGTGGTCGAGCATGGCGCCGCCGTGGTCGTGATGCCCATCGACGAAGTCGGCATGGCGAAGACGGCGGACAAAAAAGCCGAGGTCTGCAAGCGCATCTTCGACATCTGCGTGAACGAGTACGGCCTGCCCGCCGACAGCATCATCTTCGACGTGCTCACCTTCCCCGTCACGACCGGCCAGGAAGACCTGGTCGACGCGGCGATCCAGACGCTGGAGGGCATCCGCCAGGCCAAGGCGGCCTGTCCCGGCTCACTGTCCATCCTGGGTGTCAGCAACGTGTCGTTCGGCCTCACGCCGCACGCCCGCGCCGTGCTCAACAGCGTCTTCCTGCATCACGCGGTGCAGGCCGGGCTGGACCTGGCGATTGTCCACCCGTCGCATGTGGTGCCCTACACCGAGGTACCCGCCGATCAGCGCGAACTGGCCGACGATCTGCTGCTGGCCCGCCGCCCCGATGCCCTGCCGCGCTACATCGCCTATTTCGAGGAGAACAAGCCGCAAGAGGGCGGGCAGGAAACCGCCGCCGATCCCACCGAGGGCATGACGGTGGAGGAGAAGATCCACTGGCAGATCCTGCACCGGCGCAAGGACGGCATCGAGGCGCTGCTGGACGAGGCGATCACCCACCAGGACCCGGTCGGGGTGCTCAACAACGTGCTGCTGCCCGCCATGAAGGACGTGGGCGACAAGTTCGGCGCGGGCGAGTTGATCCTGCCGTTCGTGTTGCAGTCCGCCGAGGTGATGAAGAAGGCCGTCGCCCACCTGGAGCAGTATTTCGAGAAGAAGGAAGGCTACACCAAGGGCAAGGTCGTCGTCGCCACGGTGTTCGGCGATGTGCACGACATCGGCAAGAGCCTCGTCAACACGATCCTGACAAATAACGGCTACACGGTCTATGACCTGGGCAAGCAGGTGCCGATCAACGTGATCATCGACCGGGCGCTGGAAGTGCAGGCCGACGCCATCGGCCTCAGCGCGCTACTGGTCAACACGTCGAAGCAGATGCCGCTCTGCGTACAGGAGCTTGCCAAGCGTAACCTGGAGATCCCGGTGCTGATCGGCGGCGCCGCCATCAACCGCAACTTCGGGCGGCGCATCGGCTTCGTCAACGACGGGGAGCGCTACACGCCCGGCGTCTACTACTGCCGCGACGCCTTCGAGGGCCTGGATACGATGGAGGCGCTGAGCGGACAGGAGCGCGCGGCGTTTGTCGAGCGCAAGCACCGCGAGGCGATCATCGCCGCCGAGCGCGAGGTCTCCGAGGAAGAGTTGCTGGCCGAGGCCGCGGCGCGGCCCAAGCCCGCCCGCTCGCCCAAGGTGCGCACCGATGTGCCCATCCCCACCCCGCCCTTCTGGGGGTGGCGGGTGGTCGATCCCATCCCCGCCGCGGACATGTTCGCCTGCCTCGACCACAACTCGCTCTTCCGCCTCTCCTGGGGTGCCAAGAGCCTGAAAGGCGAGCGCTGGGATACCTTGCTGCGCGAGGACTTCCTGCCCCGGCTGGAACGGCTGAAGACCGAACTGATTCAGAGCCGGGCGCTCCAGCCGCGCATGATTTACGGCTACTATCCCTGCCAGAGCGCGGGCGACCAGGTCATCGTCTACGATCCCGCCGACCCGCAGGCCCGGCGCGAGATCACCCGCTTCACCTTCCCGCGCCAGCCCGACCGCGACTTCCTCGCCCTCAGCGACTACTTCGCGGACGTGGACTCGGGCCGCATCGACGTGATTGGCTTGCAGTGCGTGACCGTGGGCGACCGGGTGAGCGAGCTAACGGCGGAGTGGAACCGCGCCGGCAACTACACCGAAGCCTACTACCTGCACGGCCTCAGCGTGGCCTGCGCCGAGGCGCTGGCCGAGTACGGGCAGGGGCGCTTCCGCGAGGAGTTGGGTCTGGACCCGAACCAGGGCCGCCGCTACTCCTGGGGCTATCCGGCCTGCCCGGACACGATGGAGCACTACCGCTTGCTGGAGGCACTGCCCTTTGACCGGACCATCGGCGTCACGCTGACCACCGCCGGACAACTCAGCCCCGAGCAGAGCACGGCGGCGCTGGTCACCCATCACCCGCAGTCGAAGTACTACACCACCCGGCCCGTGCGCCAGCTACGCAACGGCGCGGCCGGAGCCGGGGAGGACGGCGACGAGGGCACGGACGAAGCGGGCGCCGGCCCCACCGCCCCGCTGCTGATCCCCCAAGCGGCAGGCGTCGAGTAGCCGCATCCGCCGCCAACAGCGAAGCCGCTCTCCGATGGGGGGAGCGGCTTCGTTTTATGCGATCCGGCGCAGCAAGCGGCCATGCTGATTTTGACTTGTAGGGGCCGGTTTGAAACCGGCGCGGTGCCCCGTGTAGGAGCCGGTTTGCAACCGGCCCCCGGCGTCAGGTGGGCGGACTAGCCGCCCAGGCGGGAACCGGACAAACAAACGCCCGGTGATTCCCAGAAGGAGCCACCAGGCGTCTGCGTAGCCGCGAATGCCGGATGCGTTACTCGCCGCGGGCGATCCCGTTCGCGTCGAGCGCGGCTTTGAGTTCGTCGAGTGACTTCTGGCCGAAGTTGCGCAGCGCCAGCAGATCGCTGTCGGGGGTCGCCAGCACCTGGGCCACCGTGTTGATGTTGGCGCGCTTCAGGGCATTGAGCGTGCGCACCGACAGCTTCAGGTCGTCGAGCGTCATGTTGGCGGCGCTCGGCGCGGTGGAGGGCGCGGCCGGCGCGACCTCCGGGATCGCCTCGGTCTCCTGACCGAACGAGGCAATGCTCGTCGCATAGCGGGTCAGGATACGCGCGGCCTGGCTGATCGCCTCGTCGGGCGTGATCGTGCCGTTGGTCCAGATCTCCAGCAGCAGCCGGTCGTAGTTGGTCATCATCCCGACGCGCGTGTGCTCGATGATATAGTTCACGCGGGGGATCGGCGTGTAGATCGCGTCGATGGGGATCATGTCCAGCGGCGCGTTCTCGTGTTGATCGGCGGGCACATAGCCGCGCCCGGCTTCGACCAGCAACTCCAGATCCACCGGCGCATCCGGGGTCGCCAGCGTCGCCAGCACCTGGTCGGGATTGAGCACCTCAACACCGTCCGGCAGGGCCAGGTCCGCCGCTGTCAGCGTCGTGTCGCCGTTGCGCTCGCTGAGGTCGCGCAGCCCGATGATCTGGCCCGTTTCCGGCACTTCGGCCTCGGCGCGCAGCCGCAACTGCTTCACATTCAGAATAATATCGAGCAGGTCTTCCTGCACCCCTTCGACGCCCGACATATCTTCGTTGAGCGGATCGAGCCGGATGGCCGTGACGGCCGTTCCCTGCAACGACGACAGCAAAATGCGCCGCAGCGCCGATCCCAGCGTGTAGCCCCAGCCCGGCTCCAGCGGATCCACACGATAGAGCGCGTAGTTGTCCTCGCTGCGGACCCGCTCAATCTGCGGTAATTGAATATTGAACACGCAAAACACCCCCGACTAAACGAATAACCTGTTCCCAATAGGCGGTCCGCCCGGCCCGATGGCTGGGCCGCCGGCCACCAACCCACGCGTATCCCAAAGGGCAGATTCCGATCTCGCGGAACCGCGCCCCAGTCTGTTAGTATACCATATCGCGTCGTAACTGTCCACTGAAATTGGCGCTGCAACGGACACGATTCTAACACGAGATTTGCGCGTCCGGTGCCGGGCGGCACCACCGCACAGACCGGTGGCCTATGATCTGCTGAAGTCGTCAGCCGGGCGCCGGGCGCCGGACCCTGCCCACGGGCCCGGTGCCACGAGATCGACGGCCAGTGATTCACCGGATCCAGCAAGGAGGTCTCCCGATGCAACGTCGCATGATCGCGCTTCTACCCGCCGCCATATTGGCACTTATCCTACTCGTCCTGGCGCTACCCGGCACCACCCAGGCGCAGACGGCGCCGCCGGTGCAGGTGGCGCCACAGCACCAAACCCTCACCCCCGAGCAACGGCGCACGCTCGAAGCGATCGCCCGCGACACCTGGAAGTTCTACGGCTACAACGCCGACATCGACCCGAATACGAACCTGCCGCGCGACAACATCGGCTTCAACGGCGCGCCCGCCCAGGGCAACTACACCTCGCCGACCAATATCGGCCTCTACCTGTGGAGCATCGTCGCGGCCCAGGACATGCACCTGATCAACCGCCACGAGGCGCTGGACCGGCTGAGCCGGGCCATCACCACCATCGAGCGGCTGCGCAAGTACCAAGGCTTCCTGCTGAGCTGGTACGACACGTCCACCGGCCACTGTCTGACCGGGCCGGGCGGAACCGACTGCGAAAACAGCGATATCACCGGCCAGCTCATCTCCACAGTGGACAACGGCTGGTACGGCGCGGGCCTGGTGGTCGCGCGGCAAGCGCTGAGCGAAACCCAATGCCAGGAGTGCCGGGCCCTGGTGACCCGCGTCACCGCCTTGCTTAACGCCATGGACTACGGCCTCTTCTACGATGCCGGCAATCAGTGTACTGATATCACCGCCGGGCAGATGTACGGCGGCTACCTGATTAACCAGGGCCCGGCCGGGTTCCACTACGGTCTACTCAACACCGAGACGCGTATCGCCGCCTACATGGGCATCGGCACGCATACCATGCCGGGCGATGTCTGGTGGCGCACCTGGCGCACGCTGCCATCGACCACCCCGCCGCCGCCCGTGACCGGCTGCGCGATGGACACGGCTAACTTCGACTGGCAGGGCCAGTACCCGCCGCACGGCTACTACACCACCTATAATGACCCGCAATCGGGCCACCCGTTCACCATCTTCGAGGGCCACTACGTCTACACCGGGACCACCAGCTTCGGCAACATCGAGTTCGTGCCAAGCTGGGGCGGCAGCGAGTTCGAGGGCCTCATGCCCAACCTGGTCGTGCCCGAGACCACCTGGGGCCCACACAGCTTCGGCCTGAACGACGTGCGCTACGCGCAGATGGAGGTTGCCTGGCCGCTGGAGGGCTTGCACTATCCCGTCTGGGGCCTCTCGCCGTCGAGCACGCCCGACGACACCGGCGGCTATGACGCCTTCGGCGCGGTCGGCCCGCCGTATCCGAACGCGCTGGCGTCCAACGCCAACTGCTGCCCCTACCAGCAATATGCCGTCACACCGCACGCCTCGTTCCTGGCCCTCCCGGTGTTGCCGCAGGATGCGCTCACCAATATCGCCAACCTGCGCCGGCTCTATCCCGGCATCTATGGGCCCTACGGCTTCTTCGACGCCGTCAACCCGACGACGGGCAGCATCGGGCATCGCTACCTCGTGCTCGATCAGTCGATGATCATGGCGGCGCTGGATAACGTGCTGCAAGGCGGCGCCATGCAGGACCATTTCGCGGCCGACCCGGTGGGCCAGGCGGTGCGGCCCTATCTGCAGATGGAGCAGTTCTCCATCCATTAGGCTCGGCGGCCCCGCAAGGCCCCTAATAACGCGGCGGGCCAAGTCGCTTGACCTGGCCCCTAATAACGCGGCGGGCCAGGTCGCT